>CAYMYD010000011.1:0-22779 GCA_964394535.1 uncultured Propionivibrio sp.
GAATAAAATCACGCGCCCGTAGCTCAGTTGGATAGAGTATTGCCCTCCGAAGGCATTCGTCACCTTCGGGCGCGATGGTAAAATGACGAATACCCTCCGTCATGCAATTTGACGAGATGCGCCTGTAGCTCAGTTGGATAGAGTACTGCCCTCCGAAGGCAGGGGTCGGACGTTCGAATCGTCTCAGGCGCGCCAAAACCCTTTATATTCAAGCTGTTAGGCAATACCCGCATGGCCCTTTCTGTGCCCAAAAAAGCCAATGGCATTTCAGGGCAGTCGTCATTTTCAGAAAATCGTGGGCACAACAGCGATTTGCGGGCAATCGTCAGATGTGGAAGCCATTAAAACACTGTGCCCATCCTGTGCCCATTCTGTGCCCACGCTGTGCCCATCGATTTTCGCGCCCCGTAAAAAATCCCGAATTTTGACGACAACCCTCTGTGCCCTCGCCGAAGCACAAATCGGCGTTCGTCAGCAGGTTTGCAAGCAGGCATAGCGCATCGCACAGCACAGCCCAACCAGACGATCAGCGATCGGTACGTCCAGACCTGCTCTGTCGCCAAACAATCGCCCCCCGTTTCCCAACCAGCAGAATCACGTTGAGCGACTGGCTTCCTTCGTCGACTGCCCCGCCACCCCCTCTGCACTCTCCGGCACCAGTTCCACAAGCTGTTCAATCCGGCAACCGAAATAAATGCACAGGCGCTCGACAATATCCATGGTCGGGTTCTGATCCCGATGATTGGCAATCCGTGAAAGCGTCATGCGGTGGACATCCGTCGCATTCGCAATTTCCGTCATCGTGATCACCCGCCCCTCGCGGAATTCCTTCTCCGCAATCTGCTCTTTTATCCTGAACCGGATCATGGTCAATCTCCATTTCGTCCAAAGTGACAAGCTAAAAAAATAATCCAGAAACACCTTCCATGAGTCTGTAGCATCTATCTTGTGATGAGGTTCCATATCACACAACGCTACTTTAACTCATAGGAGGCTTTAATGAATCAAACCTATCTGACGACGGACGAACTGTCGGCACGCATCAAATACGACCCGCGCACCATCCGGGAACGCCTGAAGGACAGCGTCCTGCTGGAAGGCATCCACTACATCCGCCCCTTTGGCGGTCGCAAGATTCTCTACGTCTGGGAACAGATCGAGCGGGACATGGCGCTGCCGGTGTCCGGTAACGACTTTGCCATTCCGATGGCGAATGGAGGGCTCTGCCATGGGTAGCATTCGCGCACGCAAGGAATCGGGCTGTTTGTTTCTCGACTTCCGTTTCCGCAACGAACGTTGCCGGGAACAGACCGCCCTCCCCGACACCGCGGCCAATCGCAAGCGTCTGACAAAGCTGCTGGAGAAGATCGAAAGCGAGATCGAGCGCGACAGCTTCGACTATCGGCGCTACTTCCCGACCAGCCGGAATGCCGCACGGTTTGAGCAGTCCCCGATGCAGGACAGCCTGCGCAGTCTGGCGGTGGTGCTCGGTGATGGCGAGGTTCCCGTCCGGCAGGTGGACAATGCCGCCCTGTTCGTTCCACCGACCCCGCTGTTCAAGGAATTTGCCGAAACCTGGTATGCCGAGAAGGAGATCGAATGGCGGCGTTCGCACAAGCAACGCATCCGCGATGACCTCAGCAAGGTGCTGATCCCGCACTTCGGCGAACAGGCGGTCGGCCAAATCACCAAGGCGGACATTCTTTCTTTCCGTGCCTCACTGTCCAAGGTTAACGCACGGAAGAAGGAAACCACACTGTCCAGCAGTCGCATCAACCGGATTGTTAATCCGTTGCGGCAGATCATGAATGAAGCGGCCGACCGATTTGATTTTCGCACACCTTTTCAGAACATCAAGCAGCTGCGTGTCAAAAAGAGCGATGTCGACCCGTTCTCGCTGGAGGAGGTGAGGCTGATCATCGACCGGGTGCGCCCGGACTTCCGTTCGTATTTCACGGTGCGTTTTCTGACCGGTCTGCGTACGGGGGAGGTGCATGGCCTGCAGTGGCAGTACGTCGATTTCGCCCGGCGTCTGATTCTGGTGCGCGAGACCTTCGTGCTTGGTGAGGATGAGTACACCAAGACGGATTCGAGTCAGCGCGATATCCAGATGAACCAGGCGGTGTTCGATGCCCTGCAGGCGCAACATCAGGTGACCGGGCAGGGGAAGTATGTGTTCTGCAACCGAAGCGGGATGCCCTATGACAACAAGAACTTCATCCAGCGGGTCTGGCATCCGTTGTTGCGCCATCTGGGCTTGAAGCTGCGACGTCCGTATCAGTGTCGCCATACGGCGGCCACCCTGTGGCTGGCCAGCGGGGAGAGTCCGGAGTGGATTGCCCGGCAGCTGGGGCATAGCACGACGGAAATGCTGTTCCGGGTGTATAGCCGTTATGTGCCGAATCTGACCCGGCGGGACGGGTCGGCCTTTGAGCGGATGTTGTTGCAGAGCGGGTCGCTCTCCGTCGTGGGCCAGGAGGGCAATACCGCAGCTAATGACGTAACCGGGGAGAATCGCCATGCGTGAAGGGAAGACTCCAATGAATCTGGCGGCGCTGCCGACCCGTTTCCGCTTGACCAGTCTGGTGACGCGCGCCGGGGAGGATCAGTCCTGGGTGACGACGGCCACTCTGTTCCATGAGCTGGCTTCGCTCAAGGTACGCTGGACTTCGGCCCGGCCGGATAGTCGTCTGCGGGTGCATCAACTGGTTTCGCCGCGCTGGAAGGGGGAGCAGCCGTCGAGTGAGGATGGGGCGATCTTCATCAGTCGTCTGGTGCCGATCGAGCGTCCTGAGGCGGAGCTCAATCTTTTTGAGCTGGTGCCGAGTGGTTGGGTGCGTGACCGGGAGTTGGTCAGGCAGGGGCGGGCCTTGATCGAGGCGTTGCCGTCAGGGCATCGCCATCTCTTTAATGCCATTTTCTGGGAAGGGGAGCGTTTCCGGCGTTTTTGCATCGGGCCGTCGTCGATGAGCGGGCATCATCGGGCGGATCACGGGAATCTCGCGCATGCGCTGGAGGTGGCTGCATTGATGCGCGAGAACTGTGGTCGGCACGATTTCATGAGTACGCCGGTCGGGATTCTGGCGGGGCTGTTGCACGATGCCGGGAAGGCCGATGAGTATGAGCTGGGGCCGCGCGGGGATTGGGTGTTGAGCGAACGGGGCCGGTTGTTGGGGCACCGGGTGACCAATATCGAATGGATCGCGGCGGCCATGGCCGGGCAGCGGATTGTGTTGCCGGACGGCCATTATCAGGCCTTGCTGCATTGCCTGACGGCAAGTCAGGGGGCCCCGGAGTGGCTGGGCATCCGCAAGCCGGCGATGCTGGAGGCACTGTTGCTCTCCGATATGGATCGTCTCTCGGGGAGAGGCAATCTGATCCGGGGGTGTCGGACGGTGGGACAGGAAGGCTGGGGCAGGATGCATCCGCATTTGCCGGCACAGCCTTATGTGTTGCCAGAGGCGGAGGTGACTGCACCGGCCAGGGAGTGGGTGGGCTGAGGGGAAGAAGCCGGGGCTGCGAGGGCGGCCCCGGTGGGTTGACTTGGTGGTGTGGGTTGGAATGCCGGATCGTTTGAGTCTGTTTTCTGAGTAGCCACAGTGTTCAGCAGGGCTCACTGCCGAACACGATCCGCCCATCGTCGGAATACTCTCCATGATCCGCGTCCTCGATGTCCTGATGCAGGTCATAACACCTACCATGCCGGGCGACCAGCGCATCCTGATGATAAACACACAGCCGGTCGGGATAAACCTTGAGGCGGAGTGGCTGACCCGAATACGAAAATGCTAGATAACGGGCGGATCGAGAGTGCGCGACGCATCACCCAGGATTTGCGCCGCGACCTGCGCGGCAACAAACAGGGCGAACTCGCCGCGCTGGTGATGGACAGCCTCTGCGCCCAGCAGGAAGGCGAAACCGCCCGGGCCAAACAGGCGCTGGACAAGGCGCTGGTCATGCACATGGAATTGCAGGACGAGGAAGGCAGCAAGGCCTTCCCGCAGAAAATCACCGTCGATCTGGCGCGTGCCTGCCTGGCCACCGGCGACGAGACGAACGCCCAGGAAATTCTCGGCCGGATCGCCGCTGAAAACCACGAAAACCGCAACATGATCGCCCACATCGAGAGCGCCTTCAGCAAAACCGGCAAGGAAGAGGCCGGGCAGGCACTACTGGCCAAGGTCGGGCGGGAAGTCGTCGAAATCAACAAGCTGGGCGACATGGAAGCGGCTGGTGCCGACCGCGAAGTCTCGCTGGGCAAGCTGCTCGAAGCGGCCAACCGCATTCCCAGCCTGCAATTCCTGCTCAATGCCAGCAATGCCGTCTTTACCCAGCTCGACCAGAAAGGCTGGAACGAGGATCTGGCCGCGCTAGCCCTGCAATGCCTGAACAAGGCGCAGACCAAGGAAGCACTGAACCCGAAGGTCGTCGCTGCCCGCGAACTCTACCGCCGCACCGCCCGCAAATACGGTATCGACGTCGTGCCGCTCGGTGGTGGGCGATAGCTTGTCTCTCGTCTTTTTCTGCGCTTGAACCCCTCACGGAAGAGCGCAGCACCAGTCTGTCTTTACTTCATGTTTTTCAATATTGGCCCGGACATACCGGCGAGCAAGGTCAGGATACCCAGCAGGGAAAGAGTCTCGTCACCCGTACTGGCTCCAGAATAAAGGATTGGAAAAGCCACAATGATCAGCACGGGCAGAATATTCACAAGAACTCGCATTTGCTGTGCCTTTCTTAATATGAAAAGAGAACCAGCAGTCCGAATAGCAGACATAACGACAAGGCACCGACGATAACCTTACCGATGACTTCTCCTTCACGTCCCATGATGTTTACGGAAGACGTTCCTAAAAGTATCTTACTCGGTGAAATGAGGCTGCCCACTGCGGCACCAGAGGTTTGTGCGGCGAGCAATTGCGACTTGCCGATATTCAACATTTCTGCAACCTGCTGCTGAAAGTTGCTGAATAGAATATTAGACGACAAGTTGCTTGCCGTCATGAAGGTTCCCAAAAGTCCGATAAATGGCGACAGCAAGGGATAATAACTGCCGGTCATAGCCACAACTCCTTTGGCCAGGGTGGTTGTCTGACCCGTGTCATCCATAACTTTGGACATGGCGATCAGACCGACGACGGCTATTGCCGAAGGAATCGTTTTCCCCAGGGCATTTGTGAAGATTCTTTGCGAACCGCCTGCCTGGATGTAACCACGTTTCGCGTAACACAAATAACCAACGATGGCTGCCAACAACAAAAACATGCCGGAGTGGATGAGCGGTGACAGGGGAGAGTAGGCTTTGTAAGCCGGGGTCACAAAACCCAGACTGGTACTTTTTTCGCTGAAAGCAAGGGATAATTGCCATTGCCCGAGAAAATTCTTGACTGACGGGATGAGCAGGACGAAAACAGCCAGAACGATAAGGAAGGCATAGGGAATAAAAGCTTCCTTGATAGTCATGCTGCAGGAGTCCGTATTCTCTTTTGTGGCCGGAGGCTGAATGGCATCGTGAAGTTCAACGTGCTGGCGATAATATTTGATCTTGCCCACAGCAAATATCGCGCCCAGAGACAGTGAAACAACAATGAAGTTGCAAAGCATGGTATTCGCCATCGCCACAACCATCTGACCAAGGCCCTGAACAAGGGAAAAAGAAATCAGCAATACGACATTTCTCTTGACGCCGTTATATCCACCAGCCAAGGCAGCTATTCCGAATCCGGCAAACATGTTGAGCACCCCCAGCATCGCTGTGGCCCAAAGAATGGTTTGCCTGTAGATGATCGGATCACTCAGGTCTGCTTGACTGGCCAAGCCATCCCAGGCAATGCCCAATGTTCCGAAAGTATTACCCCAGGCTTGTCCGAGCAGAGAAATAACAACTGCATTCATGGGCTTGACGCCCATTCCAACCAGCAAGGGTGCGCAGACCACCACAGAAACGCCAAAACCGGTGATTCCTTGCAGGAAGCCGTTGAAAATCCAGCCAACTGCCAGTACCTGAAGAACCTTGTCTGGAGTGAATGCCTGCATTCCTTCACGGATGACGGAAAAGGCACCTGACTCACGGGAAACTTCGTAGATGATAAGCGCCGGAAATATGATGAAAACAATAGAAATGGATGTCCACATTGCTTTGGCAATAGCAGAAGCAAGCATGTCAAAGCTGCCGCCAAAAACAAAATATGCTGTAAAACAGGCACAGAGTAAGCTGACCGATGCTGCCTCGTCACCGCCACGGCGGAAATACAGCAACAATATTAACAACACCAGTATCGGCAAGATGGCAAAGAGCCAGTTTATAACGTCAAAGGACATGATTATCACCTGATTTTGCTACGGGCAAAGTACACTCGTACAGTTTGAGTTGTTAAAAAATAAAGATGGGGAGCGACTCATCTTTCCGTATTTCAGTGCAAACAAAACTACATTTGTACGAAATCCGGAAAAAATCATCGTTCCCCGGTTTTCTGTCTCGATTGAGACAGATTGCCTGAATTACAAATTATTCATAAATCGTACCTTTTTTGAATTTATTGTCCTTGTAAGCGTGCTTCATCAGCAACATGTAGGAAATGCCTCCCACAATAAATCCAACAATCCAGGCCAGTTCAACTTGTACGAACGCAGCTGCAGCTCCGATCAGCATCGCAATAATCGCGCAGGGATTATAGCCACTGAACTCACCTTCCGGATTGTACAGTTCGGGGATATCAACTTTCTGCTTCCTCAGAATGTAGTACTCCACCAGCAAGATTGCGACGATCGGCCCGAGGAACGCCGAGTAGATCAGGATGAAATATCCCAGGCCTTTGGCGGAGGAGTCCTGAACCAATATCCACGGGCAACTGAACGCCGCCAGCACACCGCTGATCGTTACCGCAATCTTGAAATTGAGCTTGGTGATCAGTGTGATGACATAGGTCGGCGGGATGATGTTGGCGACCATGTTGACACCAATCGCGCCCAATACGATGAAAGCAGAAACCACCACGGTGATGTATTGATTTTCGACCACAATGCCAAAAGCCTTAACCGGGTTGGAAATTCCGGTTACGGCAGCAAGCATGGCACCGACACAAAGGACAAAGCCATAAGCCAGGACAATGGGCAGGAAATACAACATGCTGCGTTGGAAATTGCTAAATCCGGTTTTCAATTCACGGGAATAATCCGCTGCACTCAGGAAGATTGCAGCATAATTACCCATGAACATCATGATCAAGGCAAAAAATGGCAATCCCCAAGTCCCCTCGGCTGCCACCCACTTTTCGTGAATTTCACCACTGTGATGGGCAAGAAGCATGTACAGTACGTATACTAGGGCCGTCATGATAACGACTGAAACCACAGACTCTACCCACTTGATGCCATGGAAACCGTAGAGTGACAAGCCGATCTGTACCGCTTGCAAAACAAGGAAGCAGGCAAAGATGTTATCAAAGCTGCCGCTGGTGAAGATTTTGGCAATTTCATTGATGGCAGTCGCACCGATCCAACTCTGGAAACCATACCATACGATGGCAGGAATACCCCTGAGCAAGGATGAAATAACGCTACCTTTGACACCGAATGACATCCGTAATTGCACCACATAGGGAATGCCAGTCTTATAGCCCAAGCGGTCATTCAATGTAAAAATTGCTGAAATGATCCCAATGGCAATGAGTGATGCAACAAAAGTCTGCATCATGTTCAAGGTTGCGATCCCGGCCACGATGATACTTGAGCCAAGAGTCATGTTGCCGAGGTTTACGCCATCACCGATCCACATAAAAATGTAGTCGATCGGACCAACGTTTCTCGCATCATCCTTCTTGGGAAGAAGGGATACATCTTCTTTAACATTTTCCATATTGTTTGCCGTCCTTATTTTTTATCAATCATCAAAGAGTGGGGCGCAGGTGTTTGCCAATCGGGGCTGAAACGATTTTCCCGTCCTTGAAGACCGTCGTTCCCCGTAGAATGGTCTGTGTGACCTGTCCGCAGAATTCATCACCTACATACGGGCTGACTTTATGTTTATATAAAAGGTCTTCTGCCTGCAGGGTGAATTTCGCATTGAGATCCACAATCGCAAAATCGCCATCGTAACCAACGCAAATTTTACCCTTGCCCTTGATGTTGAAGATTTCATTTACATTCTGGCTTGTCAGTGCAGCAATATTGGTCAGAGGGATTTTGCGATCATGATAAGCATGCGTCAACAAACCCTGCAATGTAGTCTGGCAAGCCGAGATACCGCCCCATACCCGCATGAATTCACCATTTTTCAAAGCCGGGTCACATGGAGAGTGGTCTGAAGAAACAAAAGCAATTTCGCCATTCTGCAATTTCGCCCACATTCTGGTTTGATTTTGAGTGTCACGAATCGCCGGCGAGCATTTGGCGACAGTACCCAGGCGCTCAACGTCCTCCTCAGTCAAAATCAGATAATGCCCGATTGTTTCACAGTAGACATCAACGCCTCTGCGTCTGGCTTCGGTGACAAGTTCCACTGCCTTTGCCGTGCTGATGTGAGCGATCAGCAGGCGGCAACCGGTATGTTCGGCAAAAGTTATCATGCGCGAGACATTTTCTATTTCAACGATCGGCGGACGGGCTGCAAAGTAATCACGAGCCTTGGTACGGTTATTTTCAAGAGCCATCGCTGTCAGGTCTCTGGTAATCTCTGCATTTTCGCAGTGCACCATCAAAGGCAGCCCCAGTTTGGCGAGTTTTTCCATGCCGACCAGAACTGTATAGTCATCGGCACGTTCAAACTCATCAATTCCACTGAAACAGGAAAATGCCTTGAATCCAATGACGCCACATTCCGCCAATTCTTCGAATTTATCGATGTTTTTAGGCGTAAACCCACCCCAGAATCCATAGTCAACCAGCGAATCTTTCTGGGCCACGGCGAGTTTGTTATTGAAGTTTTTGGCATCGAGTGTGCAGGGACTGCAATTGAGCGGCATATCAAAAAATGCCACACCACCGCCGGCAGCAAGTGCGGAACTACCGGTCTTCAGGGTTTCCCACTCCGTTCTGCCAGGATCGTTGAAATGCACGTGACCATCGGTCAAGCCTGGAAATATGTGTTTGCCTGCGGCATCCACCGTCTCTTTGGCCGTCGCTGTAATCTCCGGTGCAATTTCGGCAATAAGACCGTCCGAGACTGCGACATCTGCTCTTTCGACCTTGTCGGGAAAAACCACTGTGCCGTTTTTTATAATCAGATCATAACAATTACTCATGATGACACCCTCCTTGAAGACTATTTGATTTTCCTGACGAATTTTCCAAAACCCTTCGTGCCTACAAGCCGTCCGTTTTCTGCAACGACATCCCCTCTGACCAATGTGCATTGCGGCAAACCGGTTCCCTTCAATCCAACAAATGCAGAGACGCGGTTGACGTAATAGAGGGATTCTGGCGTTATTTCCCACTCCTTGGCCGGATCCAGAATAACCAGATCTGCGTCAAAGCCAACTTCTATGGCCCCTTTCTGACCATAAATTCCAAAGGCCCTGGCGGGTCCCTCACTCAACGCCCGCGCCAAAAGAGTCGGGCAGTAACCTCTTTTTACAACACCTTCACTAAAAAATATCTGCATGATATTCTGAATGCCACTAATACCACCCCACGCTCCGAAAATTCCGTGCTTTTCCTCGCTTTTCTCACTTAGTTCGCATGGAGAATGGTCCGAGCAAATACAACTCAAAGTACCGTCATTTACATATGACCACATTGCTTCCCGAGCTTCCGCATCCCGGATAGGCGGTGCACATTTGAACAGGCTGCCATTATTCACGACATCTTCATCGGTGAACGTCAAATAATGACTGCAAGTTTCAGCCGTAACATCCACGCCTTCCTGTTGAGCTTCCTTGATCGCTTGGGCAACTTGCGGATGGCTGACATGGCAGATATGCACTTTGGCGTTCAAATCCCTTGCTAAATCGATGATGTTTCTGGTCGCCACCAGTTCGGCAATCACCGGGCGAGAATCCAGGAAATCTCTCCAGCCTGGCTTTTCCTTTTTCTTTGCCCGTCCTTCCTCCCATTTGATGATCGAATAATCTTCACAATGAAATCCTGCACGGGCACCACAGGCTTTGAGAATCTCGATTGCCTCTTTCGCCTGTCCGATGCTCAGTGATACATAGTCCGGGGAGACCGGGCCGATAAACGACTTGAAAGCGACACAACCTTTTTCGTCAAGCTCTTTCAAGGTGCCAAAGTTGTAATCGACAAGCCCCCCCCAGAAGCAGTAGTCCACATAGGCATTCGGCCCGACATGCGCCAGCTTGGTGTCCATGATTTTGCCATCAGTCAGGGCCGGTTCATTCTGCATGGGCATGTCTATGATGGTTGTAACACCTCCCACGCCGGCAGCTGCTGTGCCGTGTTCATAATCTTCACGCCAGTTGTATCCAGGGTCATTCAGATGGGCATGAGTGTCAATCGCGCCGGGGAAAACGTACCTGCCTTGGGCGTCTATGATTTTTCTGGCAGTGACCCCCGTTTCAGGTTCTGAAATTGCGGCGATCTTGCCGTCTTTGATGCAAATATCCGCACTATAGACACGCTGTGTCGAAACAATCTTTCCGTTTTTAATGATCAAGTCAAACATTTAAACCCCCCTTTAAACGAGTCAAGTGTTAATACAAAACTGGATCCTGCACAAGCCACAATGCTCTGCTGCTTTGGCGATCTCTTTAATAAGTATGCGCCCCACCTGCCACTACTCTTGTTTTACTGCCAAATCCTGACTGATACTCTTTATTACGGCCATATCTTTTATTTCTCCCTGTTTTATATTCTTTTTTTGTTGATTGAGGTCGGCAAGCTCAGTTTACTGAACTTATTGTTTCATTTTTCGGCAAGCGACAAATCGTTCTGACAAATTCCCGCATCCCTGACGGATGAAGGGTATGATTTTATGAACCAGTGAGCCTGAAGTGAATGGATACTGCGATCCGATCCATTGGCGCATGTTCTCTTGTGCATGCGGAGAATGATTCGTGCGACAACTGCTGCTGACACTAGCGCCACCCGTTTTCTGCAACAAGGGGATCTTATCCTTGACATGTCCGCAGATTTTCAGTGACGACGCATCCAACCCCCGGCTTCCTGGGGCCTGCAGTGCCTTGATGGCTGTAACGGTGCAAATCTTGTCTAATCGCACAAGTCGCCGTGCTGACTGGAGGCGCTTCATAGGCCATTTTCTCCCCTGACGACACAACACAATGACTTCCTTTTCAATTTTTTCATTGCTGTTTATGAGACGATTATGGGTTTGAGCAAAGTTCTTAACAATATACAGTTTGCCGCTTTTTCGACCATCACAGTTAACTGTGCCCATAAAACCGACAAGTACAGTTTGGCTCGAAATCAGACAGCAGCTTGCCGTCTATCCGTGAAAGTGCCATGTCAGCACGGAGCGAGAGCAAGTCGTTCAGCTTCGAAGCTCCGCCACCTGCTGCTTGCGCTGCGTGTACTGATTTTTTGCTGAAGGAAGCGAGCGTGGTCGACCACCACACTCTGCCCACGTACTTCTATTACAAAGGCTTGATTGATTTTGAAAACAACTGTATCTATCCAGAAAGCGGCGGACTGTATGTGCCAGGCTTCGGAATCGTCTGGCTACAATTGCTCCTGACATCTTCAAGGAGAAAAGCATGACACACCGCATCATCAGCACACCGGTGGCTCCTGCTGCGATAGGGCCTTATGTGCAGGCCACCGCGCACGGTAAACTGGTATTTACTTCGGGGCAGCTTCCTCTCGATCCGGCGACCATGACGGTCATTTCTGGCGGCATTGTCGAACAGACCGAACAAGCGATGAAAAATCTCATCGCCGTTCTCGAAGCTGCTGGGTCAAACGCTCATCAAGTGCTCAAAACCACCTGTTTCTTGCAGGACATGGACGATTTTGCAAGGTTTAACGAGGTCTACGCGCACTTTTTCCCTGCAGGCGCTCCTGCACGTTCCTGTATACAGATCGCCCGGCTTCCGAAAGATGCGCTGGTCGAAGTTGAGGCAATTGCCTACGTAGCAGATTGATTTTTGGGCGCACCCGCACAAGCGCTCAAAACACCGAGTGCCCCCAAATAGACTTGTGCGCTGGAGCGTTCGGGCTACGCGACCGTCGACATTGATCGGCCTTTCCCCGGTTTTATTACATGTCAAGCTCAGGCTGATCCCGGGTCAAACTGTACCTGTTACTTTGGAAAGCACAGAAAACTGTATTGGCCAAGAAAGTGGCGAACTGTATATTGTTAGCCCCTTTAGGCAAATCCATAATCGACCCATGTACATCTACGAGAGCATCGCGCAAGAATACATTGCGCTCATCAGCAAGGGGCAAATCCGGCCAGGAGACCGCCTCCCGTCGGTGCGACGGCTTGCGCAGCAACGCAAGCTCTCTGCTTCGACTGTAATCCAGGCCTTGCAAGTCCTCGAAAGCCAGGGTCTGGTTGAGGCACGACCGCAGTCCGGTTACTACGTTAAGGCCCGCAGCGCGCTCCCGTTGGAAGCGGAGCACAGCACAGAGGTGCCCATGGCCGTTGAGGTGGGCATCACCCACCGGATGCTTGAGATCTTGCGTGCCAACGGGTCGCCCAAACTGATTCCTTTCGGAGCGGCCTCCCCGGCCCCCGAGTTGCTGCCAGTCACCCGACTGGGGCGACTCTACGCCGGCCTGGCCAGGAAGCACGCCCATCTGCTTGCCGGCTATAGCGATGGCAGCCATAGTGAGGAAACATTTGCCAAAGCCATTGCGCGACGTTCAGTCGAATGGGGCTACCCCGTCGCGGCGAACGAAATCATCGCGACCAATTCCTGCATTGAAGCCCTCAAGCTAAGCCTGCTGACCGTGACAAACCCTGGCGATACCGTTGCCGTTGAGTCACCGACTTATTACGTCATGCTGCAGATGCTCGAATCAATGGGCCTGAAGGCGTTGGAAATACCGACCCATCCACAAACCGGCGTTTCATTAGATGCGCTGGAAGCTGTCACCCGTGAGGGGGGCATCGCTGCCTGCATATTGATCCCGAACGGCAATAATCCGCTGGGCTGCATCATTCCAGACCAGCAAAAAATGGCAATTGCCCATTTACTGTCTTCCCGGAATGTAGCGCTGATCGAGGACGACATTTACGGTGACGTCTGTTTCACCGCAGAGCGTCCCAGGCCCATCCATGCTTTCGACAAAAGCGGCAACACCATCCTTTGCTCATCGTTTTCCAAGACAGTCAGTCCCACCCTGCGCGTGGGCTTTGTGGCCGCCGGACGACGTTTCTCCGAAGTCGCACTCCAGAAAGCATTGAGCAGCGGCAGAACCAATCCGCTGACCCAGCGCGTACTTGCCGAATTGCTTGAGTCGCGTGGATTTGACGCCCATCTGAGAACACTGCGGCGGCGTCTTGGCGAACAGGTGGCGCGCACACGGGATGCGATTGCACGGCACTTCCCCTACGAAACGAGAATTACCGATCCCATGGGGGGCTTCGTGCTCTGGGTGGCGCTTCCCGAAGACGTGGATGCCATGCTGCTGCACCCGAGCGCGATTGCCGCAGGCATCACCTTCGTCCCAGGGGAAATGTTTTCGGCGAGTGGGCGCTACAAAAACTACATGAGACTGGCCTGTGGCCTACCTTGGAATGAGCGCATTGATGATGCCGTGAAACGACTCGGAAAGCTGGTCACCGGCGTTGCCGGTAATGAAACCGGCAGAGCGGCTTATCGGGCTTCCACCATGCTGCAATGAACGCGCTGCCTTGGGCTGTCGCTCAAGACCTGTTTTAAAGCAAACACTGATATCAATCTAGGGAGGATGAAATGCTATACACCGTCATCAAAAAAAACAGTTATCAGGATTCGATCAATCTGATGCTGCTGACCAATGCCATCAATCTGCTAGAGGGGGTCACAAAATGCTCGGTCATGATGGGTACGGAGGCCAACAAGGATATTCTGCGTAATAGTAATCTGCTCACCCCGGAAGCTGAGGCTGCGGCACCGAACGACATGGTGATCGCGGTTGAAACGACGGATGAAAAGATCGTCGAGGTAGTGGTGGAGGAAGCAAGCCGCTTCCTGAACGACCTCTCGGTCAAGCGCAAGAGCACTGAGGCAAAGAGCGTCAGCAGCCTTGACGCCGCTTTACAGGAGATGCCGGAAGCGAATGTGGCGCTGTTTTCCATTCCCGGCGAATATGCGGCAGACGAAATTGAAAAAGCCCTCGATAAAGGGCTACACGTCTTTTCCTTTACCGATAACGTGGCCGTTGAGGACGAAGTCCGGCTGAAGAAAAAAGCCCATGAGAAAGGGCTTCTGCTGATGGGGCCTGACTGTGGGACGGGAATGATCGGCGGAATTCCCCTCGCGTTTACCAACGTGCTACGCGGCGGGAATATCGGCATTGTCGGTGCCTCCGGAACCGGTCTTCAGGAAGTGACCACGATCATTGACCGGCTGGGCGGCGGCGTGATTCACGCCATTGGCACGGGCGGACACGACCTGAGCGAGGCGGTGAACGCCATTACGGTACGCGATGCCCTGGTCGGCCTGGAAAAACATGAAGCGACCGACGTAATTGTGCTCATTACCAAACCGCCTGCAAAACGGGTCCGGGATGAGGTTGTCGACCTGCTGCGTGCCTTGACGAAACCTGTCGTCGCCCTGTTCCTCGGGGAAAAACCGGATCACCACGAGAAGAACCTTTATTTTGCCCATACACTGGAAGAAACCGCGATGATCGCTGTGGATCTGGCCGCCGGGCGTGAAGTCAAAAGCAACTATTCCGGGGCGGCCTTGCCCGAAATCAAAACCAGCCTTGGTACGGAAAAAACCGTCAAAGGTCTCTACTCGGGAGGAACGCTGGCCTCCGAAGCGGCCATGCTGATCGCCGAGGCGCTGAAACTTGAAAATCTGGGCAAAGGTGCCGGTTATACCCTGAGTGCTGGTGGCCATGTAGTGATGGATCTGGGTGATGACGTTTTCACGCAGGGAAAACCACATCCGATGATCGATCCGGAAACAAGGATCAACAAAATCAGGGAGTTCGCCAAGGATGAGAACACCGGCGTGATCCTGCTCGACTGCGTGCTGGGTTACGGTTCGCATCCCGACATGGCCGGGGCCCTGTCAGAAGCCATCAGTGAAGCCAGGGAGTCCGCGAAAAAAGCGGGGCGCGAACTGTATTTTGTCAGCACCGTTTGCGGCACGCAAAGTGACCCGCAGAACTATCAGGCCTCAATCAACACGCTCAAGTCCTGTGGGGTGCTGGTGGCCGACAGCAATGCCGGTGCTGTCCGTCTGGCGCTCAGGTTGAAAGGGCTTGAAGTCAAGGAAGGCGACAAGCCGATGAGGCCCGCGCAAGCGGCAGCGAACCCCCTGCCCGAAATCAGCGAGGGGGTGATCGAACTGCTGAACAACAAGCCGAGAATCATCAATATCGGTCTTTCGGGATTCACGCAATCCGTCACAGCTCATGGTGGCCGTGTCGTGCAATACGACTGGAAGCCTGCCGCCGGGGGCAACAAGAAAATGATCCGGTTGCTGAACATTCTGTCCCGGATGGAAGAAATAGACCGTAGCAACGAAGCGGTGATCGAAAAAATGCGCAGCGCCCAGCCCTTCCTGGTCGATGTCGTTCCGGCAAAATCGGTCATCGAAGTCCTTAACGGCAAGGTACTGCTTCATGCCGGGCCGCCCATCGAATATCGGGACATGACAGGCCCCATGCAGGGTTCCTGCGTCGGTGCGGTGCTGTTTGAAGCTTGGGCCGGGAATGAAGCCGATGCCAGACGGATGCTGGAAAACGGCGAGATCAAATTCACGCCTTGCCACCATGTCGGGGCCGTCGGGCCGATGGGAGGAATCACCTCGGGCAACATGCCAGTTCTGGTCGTCACCAACCGGCTGGATGAAACGACTTCCTACTGCATCATGAACGAAGGCATTGGCAAGGTGCTACGCTTCGGTGCCTTCTCGGAAGATGTCATCAATCGCCTGAAATGGATGCAGGATTCACTGGGCCCCATTCTTTCAAAGGCGCTCAAGAAGAGACCGGGCGGGATGAATCTCAATGTCCTGATCGCCAAGGCCATCACCATGGGCGACGAATTCCATCAAAGAAATATTGCCGGTTCGGC
The DNA here is from genome assembly GCA_964394535.1 of uncultured Propionivibrio sp. Taxonomy (GTDB): domain Bacteria; phylum Pseudomonadota; class Gammaproteobacteria; order Burkholderiales; family Rhodocyclaceae; genus Propionivibrio. The sequence goes on from CAYMYD010000011.1 coordinate 16,154, forward strand.
GATCTTCATGAAGGAAATCACGCCGTTGATCATGAAACTGGACGTGCCCGACGAGGAAAAATACCGGGTGGTCAGCTTCCTCGCCGATACGGACCAGTTTTTCCTGAACATCATGATGGCTGCCAGCAAGTCGATCATGGACTGCGCCAGAAAGATTACCGAAGGCACCGTGGTCACCATCATGTCACGTAATGGGCGTGATTTCGGCGTCAAAATCAGCGGCATGGGCGACGAATGGTTCAAGGCCCCGGTCAATACGCCGAATGGTTTGTACTTCACGGGTTATTCGGCAGAAGACGCCAATCCCGACATTGGCGACAGTGCCATTACAGAAACGGTCGGTGTCGGTGGCATGGCGATGATTGCCGCTCCCGGTGTTACCCGCTTTGTCGGCGCTGGCGGATTTCAGGATGCCCTGAACGTCTCCAACGAGATGAATGAAATCTGCATCAGCAACAATCCGGCCTGGACGATTCCGACATGGGACTTCAAGGGAACCTGTCTCGGGATTGATGCCCGCAAGGTCGTTGCCAGCGGGATCACGCCGCTGATCAATACAGGGATCGCCCATCGTCAGGCGGGTGTCGGGCAAATTGGCGCTGGAACGGTGCGTGCCCCGCTGGCCTGTTTCGAACAAGCGCTCCTGGCCTACGCAAAAAAACTGGGGATTGACCTTGGCTAATGCCACTCGCAGACAGACAGGGGCCAAAAGTAGTTTGCTGGCGCAGTACCGGGGCCTGAAAGAGCTTGGCTCAGTACATGGCAAATTTGCCAATGGATTCAACGTGCAGTTTCCGACACGCCTGCTTTATGTCGGAAATTGTGACGCCCCCCTGTCTGCTTTCGGAATCACCATTCCGTCCGACCGGATGGCTACGTTGCTGTCAGGTTTGAGTATCGGTGACTTGGTCACGCACAAGGGAGAAAAGCTGTTTATCTATGGCCGGGATGGGGTGATGAGACTAGATCTGGCCGGACTGGAAGATATCGATCTGAAATTCCAGCGATACACATTTGACCCGGCGATGCTTGCCAGTTCGGAAGTGTTTTCACTGCTTGAAGACATGAAATTGTCAGACGCGACCGGTCTTGACCGGAATCAGGAAACACACCGGCAACTGACGAAGTTATGGCAATCCGACAAGGAAGACTTTGCTGAAAATTATCGCTTGGTCAGTTATCTGGCGGGCAGGGGAGTCGGATTGACCCCCAGCGGTGACGACATTCTGCTTGGATTTACATTCGCCCTGATGCTGTTTGGAAAGTTTGTCCATTGGGAAAGGGCAATCAGCATCGGAATCAACAAGGAGACGACGACGGCGATTAGTATGGCCTATCTTACTGCACTACTTTCTGGCTATGTCAGCGAACCCTTGCTGCAATTTTCAGCATTGATGAATTGCAATGGTTCCGGCCTTGTCCGGGAAAAAACGCAAGCTGTTGCCGCATTCGGTCACACGTCCGGAGTTGATGTTTTATTTGGGTTTTATATGGGTTTGAAATTTCTGCTCAACAAGGCTTGAATCGGAAAATATAAAGGGAGGGAAAATGGCAATGTATTTTGATCCGGGAGAAGTCAAGCAGGCGCTCGACTGGTTATCGTCGATCAGTGATGGTGCCGGACCTGGGGTTACCCGCTTGCTGTATTCGCAAAGTTGGTTAAAGGCGCAATCAGAACTCGAGTTCCGCTTTCAGGCAATGGGGATGTCCTGCCGATTTGATGCCGTGGGCAATCTCTTTGCCACCTTGGTCGGAAGCGAGTTCCCAGAAAAGAAGATCGCCACAGGATCGCACATCGATACTGTGGTCAACGGCGGCGGACTTGATGGACAGTTGGGAATTATTGGTGCTTATATTGCGATCAAAAGCCTGCTTGAACACTATGGCTGCCCAAAAAAGAGCTTGGAAATAATTTCCATGGCTGAAGAAGAAGGCTCACGCTTTCCTTATGCCTTTTGGGGTAGCAAGAATATTTTCGGGTTGGCCAAACGCGAGGATGTCGAGAATCTGAGCGACGCACAAGGAATCCGCTTCGTCGACGCGATGCGCAACTGTGGTTTCGAGTTCGGGGAAAATCAGGCTCCCACTGACATTGAAGCCTTTATCGAATTGCATATCGAGCAGGGAAATTTTCTCGAGGAGGAAAATTACGCGGTTGGTGTTGTTAATTCGATCGTTGGCCAAAAACGTTACAACATCACGCTCAAGGGAGAGGCCAACCATGCAGGAACCACCTTGATGCGTTACCGGAAAGACACGGTCGAATGCATGGCACGGATCATCACGAAAGCGATCGACAAAGCCAAAGCGGCAGGTGATCCCCTAGTACTCACTTTCGGCAAGGTCGTACCGAAGCCCAACACGGTCAATGTGGTTCCGGGGGAAACTCTGTTCACCGTGGATTGCCGGCATACGGATGAAACTTTCCTGCAGGATTTCACCGCGTGTCTGGAAGTCGATATGCAGGAAATTGCCAGGCAGTGCCGCGTGGAGATTGAAATCGATAACTGGATGAACGAAAAGCCGGTATTGATGAATCCGCAGATTGTCAGACGTATCGAGGACGTCTGCAGGAATAACGGGATCAGTTACAAGCTCATGCATAGCGGCGCAGGACATGATTCACAAATATTTGGTGCGCACGTACCTACAGGGATGATTTTCGTTCCAAGCATCAAGGGGATCAGTCACAATCCGGAAGAAGCGACACGGATCGAAGATATTTGTGAGGGGATCAAGACGTTGGCCCATACGCTTCATGAATTGGCCTATTAGCGGTGCCAACGCCAACCGGTTTCATCATCGACAAACCAGCATGGGGGGTTTGTGGGTTTCTTGCTGCGACTACTTTACTGATAAGTATAGCGATTTTTAACGTTAATGGAGGTAATGATGGGTTATATCAATAATGTTACCGGCTACCGCCAAACTCTTCTGGCAAACCGATCGGTCATTGAAATTGGGAAATATGCATTGTTAGAGTGCGATGGCTTGGTCAAGAATGTTATTCCAGGATTTGAAAATTGCGATGTGACGATTCTGGCCTCACCACGCCTTGGTGCGACCTTTGTGGATTATCTTGTTACCATCCATCCGGAAGGATGTAATCAACATGGCTTTGGCAGGGAAGGCGAGGAAATTCTCTTTTATCTTATTGAAGGGGAGTTGTCGATCAGCGTGGCGGAAGAAAAACATGAGTTGACACAAGGCGGTTTCGTTTATTGCCCCCCCGGTGTCAAGCTGTACTTTCAAAATAACAGCGGCAAAACCGGCAAGGCTTTCCTGTACAAGCGGCTCTATGAGCCTCTGGAGGGCTTTTCTCCCTATGTTGTTACCGGCAATACCGAGGAAATGGAATGGTCACAATACGAAGGCATGGAGGATGTGCTGATCAAGGACTTCCTGCCGAAGGATCTCGCCTTCGATTGTAACTTCCATATTCTCAGCTTCAAACCCGGCGCGTCACACGGTTATATCGAAACCCATATGCAGGAACATGGCGCCTACTGCCTGAGCGGTCAAGGCATGTATAACCTGGACAACAAATGGATGCCGGTGCAGAAGGGCGACTATATTTTCATGGCTGCCTACTGTTTGCAGGCTTGCTATGCAGTCGGACGGGATGAACCGTTTGCCTATGTCTATTCGAAGGACTGCAACCGCGACGTGCCCCTATAGCTCGTCACTAAATGCTTGGTGATCGCTCACCGCGCCTGCCGGAATGTAGTCTCTGCCGGGCAAGCACAGGTGAATGCAGCCGATCGGTGTTTCCGAACATACCCTTGTTTTGAGGACAACAGCAATGGGAAAACAATTGGTAATCGCCCTGGGTGGAAATGCCCTTGGCAACACGCCTGAAGAACAGAAAAAAGCGATACTTTCTGCTGCGGACAATATCGTCAATCTCGTGCGGGATGGACATCGTATTGTCATTGTTCATGGTAACGGGCCGCAGGTCGGCATGATCAACCTGGCTTTCGAACTGGCTGGCGGCCAAAACAGGAACGTTGCGGAAATGCCATTTGCTGAATGCTGTGCCATGAGTCAGGGGTATATCGGATTTCATCTGCAGAACACACTGCAAAACAGTTTTTTTGCACGAGGAATGAGCACGCATGTGTCGACAGCAATTACGCAGGTCGTTGTTGATCGACACGACCCGGCTTTTACAAATCCGACCAAGCCTGTTGGCCTTTTTTATACGGAGGACGAGGCAAAGGCGATTGCTAAAGACAAGGCCTATTCTTTTATCGAAGACTCGGGTCGTGGCTTCCGCCGTGTTGTTGCCTCGCCTGATCCGATCGACATCAAGGAAAAGGGCACAATTCGCTGCCTGATGGAAAATGGTGATGTTGTCATTGCCTGCGGTGGTGGCGGCATTCCCGTCTATCGTGAAGACGGAATGTTGCATGGTATTGATGCAGTGATTGACAAAGACAAGGCCGCAGCCAAGCTGGCTGACCTTATTGCCGCAGACACCTTTATTGTTCTGACGGCAGTTCCACGTGTTGCCATCAATTTTGGGCGACCTGATCAGCAATGGCTAGAACGCATCACGGTCAGTCAGGCGAAGGAATATATCAAGGCCGGTCATTTTGCACCAGGCTCGATGTTGCCGAAGGTGGAAGCCGCGATTAGGTTCGTCTCTTCCCTGCCCGGACGCCAGGCGATCATCACTTCACTGGAAAATGCCTGTCATGCCCTGACAGAAGGTGGTGGGACGGTCATCTGCGCCGACTAGGCGATAGCGCAAACAGGTTCCTTAGAGTCAGTTTGGTTTACTTTCCGTAGAGCATTCCGCAACCCGAAGCGAACTTTGTTTGCCAGTGTTTCCTTTAATGAACGCTGATTTATTCCCCTCGTCCGCTTGCGGAAGAGGTTAAGGGGAGGGTTTCATTTTTCTAATTAAAAATCTTGGGAAATCAACCGCCCCCCTCCCCTCTCCCGCAAGCGGGCGAGTGGTGAAAACCAAAGGCGTTGATTAAATCAGCGCTTCCTTAGTCTTAGTAACAGGAATATTTTTATGTACAAAGATCTTGGGACATCTCATAGAACCATCATGACACCGGGTCCGGTCGAGGTTGATCCGCGTGTCCTGCGCGCCATGTGTGCGCCCATGCTCGGACAGTTTGATCCTGAATTCACAGCAATCATGAATGAAACCATGGTGATGCTGAGAAAAATTTTCCAGACGGAAAATCGCTGGGCATTTCCGGTTGATGGCACATCACGTGCCGGGATTGAGGCAGTGCTCGCCAGCCTTATCGAACCGAAAGATGTGGTTCTGGTTCCTGTTTTTGGCCGCTTTGGACACCTGCTGGTGGAAATCGCCGAGCGCTATGGGGCCACGGTGGTGACGCTGGAAACGGCGTGGGGAACGGTGTTCTCGCCACAAACGGTAATTGAAAAGATTCGGATTGTCCGTCCAAAAATCGTTGCAATGGTTCATGGCGAGACATCGACCGGATGCATGCAACCGCTGGAAGCCATTGGCGCGGCCTGCCGCGAAGCCGATGTCCTGTTTGTCGTCGATGCCGTAGCAACGCTCGGTGGCACGCCGGTAAAAGTGGATGAATGGAAGATTGACGCTGCGATCGGCGGGACGCAGAAATGTCTGTCAGTCCCTCCGGGGATGGCACCGCTCACTTTCAATGCCCGTGTTGAAGCCATTTTGCTGCAGCGGAAACGGATCGAGCGCGGCTTGACCGATACACCGCAACCACTTTCTGAATTCGACGGCGTCATCAGGACAAACTATCTCGACCTGAGCCAGTTGATGGATTACTGGAGTGACGCCCGCCTGAATCACCATACGGAAGCCACTTCGATGCTGTACGCACTTCGGGAAGGATTGCGCCTGGTGCTCGAAGAGGGGCTGGATGCGCGTTTTCAGCGCCATAAATTACATGAGGCGGCACTGCTCGCCGGTTTGCATGCAATGGGCCTTGACTGCTATGGCGACAAGGAACACAAGATTCCTGTTGTAACGGCAATCAGCATTCCCGATGGCGTGGATGGCGAGTCTGTGCGGAGCATGCTGCTCAGGGATTTCGAGGTTGAAATTGCCAGCTCATTCGGACCACTGAGAGGAAAAATCTGGCGGATCGGAACCATGGGCTATAGCTGTCGCCAGAAAAACATTCTTCATGTCTTGTCAGCCCTGGAAGCCGTTATGATTCGACATAAATTAAGCATTGATGCAGGCAAGGCTGTGCAAGCTGCCCTGGATGTCTATGACCGAAAATAAAGGTGAATTTGCCTGCCATTTATCGATCCAGTGCAAATAACCGTGTGGATTTGTTGACGCCAAAATGCAGTAATCAGACGACGATGCACCCCCCCGCTGTACTGTCTGCATTGCCTTGCCATATGGCTTTTAGGAAAACTTGGCGATACGACGGCAGTCTGATATCTCTGATTTTTTAATGTTGAAGATTTTGCAGTTTTCGTCTCACAAAACAAAGGAGGATTCTCGATGGACAAGCAAACAATGGTCTTGCTGAACAAGAATGAACTGCACCGGCTGATCAAGAACAAGGTCATGAAGGCCGGGTTGCCGGAAGATCATGCCGATGAGGTCGCCAATCAGATCGGAAGAGCACACGTCTGAACTCCAGTCACAGCGA
>CAYMYD010000012.1:0-11954 GCA_964394535.1 uncultured Propionivibrio sp.
GGCGAGATCAATATCTACTTTGCCTGGTGCCTGCGCCGCGTCGACGTGGAAGATGATGCCTTTTTCGCGGCAGATTTCGCCAATCTCCGCAATGGGTTGAATCACGCCGATTTCGTTGTTGACGAACATCACCGAGACCACGATGGTGTCCGGGCGCAGCGCGTTCTTGAAGGCTTCCAGATCAATGAGACCGTTTTCCTGCACGTCGAGATAGGTGACGGCAAAGCCCTGACGTTCGAGTTCGCGGCAGGTATCCAGTACCGCCTTGTGCTCGGTCTTGACGGTAATCAGATGCTTGCCCTTGCCCGAATAGAAGTGCGCCGCCCCCTTGATCGCCAGATTGTCCGATTCCGTTGCGCCGGATGTCCAGACGATTTCCTTGGGATCGGCGTTGACCAGATTGGCCACTTCCTGCCGCGCTTCCTCGACCGCCGCTTCGGCCTCCCAGCCGAACGCGTGCGAACGCGAGGCCGGGTTGCCAAATTTCTCGGTCAGCCAAGGAATCATTTTTTCCGCTACGCGCGGATCAACCGGCGTGGTGGCCGAATAATCCAGATAGATCGGAAGTTTCAACATTGTCTTGCTCCCCTTGAGTTTTACAAAGCCATGAGCTGCTGCGGCTGCAATTCACTGTTTGAACGGACATTCCGTAGTGCCGGAAGTTCGGTGTCGTTTATTTGCCGCTGCTTTTTAACCTCGTCGGCCAAGGTGACCGACGAGAGAAATTCATAAATCCTGTCGTTGAGCGTCGACCAAAGCTCATGCGTCATGCAGCGCTGCGCCTGGCGACAGTTCTGCAGGCCGCCGCACTGGGTGGCATCGAGCATTTCATCGACAGCGCGGACGACATCGGCAATCGTGATGTCCGCGTCCGGCCGCGCCAGACAATAGCCGCCCCCCGGCCCGCGCACGCTTTCGACCAGGCCGTAGCGGCGCAGCCGGCCGAACAGTTGTTCGAGATAGGACAGCGAGATCTTCTGCCGCTCGCTGATCGCCGCCAGCGTGACCGGGCCATCGCCGCTGTTCAGGGCGAGATCAATCATCGCGGTCACGGCAAAACGTCCTTTGGTGGTCAAGCGCATGGCGTCTCCTGTCAATACCTGATTGGTCTGGTCAACTATGAAAAAGTTCCGGTTAATCCACCATCTTGCTCAGAGAGTTCGGGTCGAAGCGGTCGGTGCTTGCCAATTCCTCTTCCTGGCAAATACCGGCGGCTTCCAGTTTGTGCAGCAGCAGTTTGAGGCGGCGGTCGGTTTCCCCGGCGTGGTCGAGCAGGCCGTGAATCGCCTTGGCCCAGGGATCGTCCTGATTGCCGCCCAGCGCATAGGCCGAAAAACCCATCTGTCCGGCCAGGTTTTCGCGCTGCTGTGCCTTTTCGTTATCGATGATGCGTGCCGGGTTGCCAACGGCCGTCGTTCCGGCAGGAACAGCCTTGACCACCACGGCATTCGAGCCGACCTTGGCGCGTGTGCCGATGGTGATCGGCCCGAGAATTTGCGCCCCGGCACCGACGACCACGCCGTCTTCCAGCGTCGGATGCCGCTTGCCCTTGTTCCATGAAGTGCCGCCGAGTGTCACGCCGTGGTAGAGCGTCACATCATCGCCAATGATGGCGGTTTCGCCGATCACCACCCCCATGCCGTGGTCGATGAAAAAGCGTCGACCGATCGTCGCGCCCGGGTGAATCTCGATGCCGGTCAGGCAACGGGCAAGGTGCGAGATCATGCGCCCGCACCAATACCATTGACGAACCCAGAAGCGGTGCGCCAGACGATGCAGGATCAGCGCATGAATCCCCGGATAACAGGTGAGCACCTCCCATGCCGTACGCGCCGCCGGATCGCGGTCAAACACGGAACGGATATCTTCACGCAGACGACTGAACATGAAACAGGCACTCCCCGGAGAACAGGCGCGGGATTATAAAATACCCGAGTGCTTCGATCAACAATTGCCGGCTCAATTATCTGCGCTTCGGGCGGAATTCGGGCAATGCGCCATTTGACCCGGCTGCGGCTGATATGGTTTCCGTCGTTCTCTCGCCGTCTGCATCAGGCAGGGGGCGTGCAGAGGCTCAATGTTTCTCCACCGCGTCAAGCAGGCCGCGCAGGATGTTGATTTCGTCGCGCTCCAGCGCGGCGCGGCCGAACAGGCGGCGGAGTTTGGGGAGCAGGCGTTTGGGTTGCTGCGGGTCGAGAAAGCCGGTGCGGATCATCACCGCTTCGAGGTGCGCGTAGAAGCGTTCAATATCGTCATGACTGGCCGGGGGTGAGGCAAAGGGAACGGTTTTGCTGGCCAGCGGCGGCGTGCCGTTGAACGCGGCCAGACGCAGCTCATAGCACAGGACCTGGACGGCGGCCCCCAGGTTCAGCGAACTGTATTCCGGGTTGGCGGGGATGAACACGCAGCGCTGGCAGCGCTGGACTTCGGCATTCGAGAGGCCGGTGGTTTCGTTGCCGAAAACCAGGGCAACTTCGCCGTCGTCACCATGACTCAGGGCAAGGGGAGCGCCTTCGCGGGCTGAGAGCGGTTCCGGGCCCAGGTTACGGTGACGTGCCGAGACGGCCAGCGCCAGCACGCTGTCGGCCAGCGCCTCGTCGAGACTGGCATGGACGCGGCAGTTGACCAGAATGTCCTCGGCACCAGCGGCGCGGGCGATGGCCTCGTCGTCGGGGAAGCGTTTGGGATTGACCAGCGAGAGTTGCGAAAGCCCCATGTTTTTCATCGCCCGTGCCGCTGCGCCAATATTGCCGGGGTGACTCGGATGCGAGAGAACGATGCGGATTCGTGCCAGTTTTTCACTGGCGGGCAGGGAGGTTCGGGCGGAAGAGGGCGAGTTCATATTAAAATGCGGGTGAAAGCAGTGAGGCGCAAGAAGCGAGGAGGAAGCCCTTCGGGGTGGAAGTGCCTTCTCTCCACCCCTCACGCCTCACCCCCAATTTTTATCAGGACACATCATGCATCCAGCTCTGAACATCATGGTCAAGGCCGCTCGTCGTGCCAGCCAGATCATCAATCGTGCCTCGCAGGATATCGAACACCTGCAAGTCACCAGTAAAAAACAGAACGATTTTGTTACCGAAGTCGACAAGGCGGCCGAAGCCGCCATCATCAAAGTGCTGCGTGAAGCCTATCCTGACTACGGAATTCTAGCAGAAGAGTCCGGGCAAGCTTTGGGCGATGGCGCGGGCAACGATTATCAGTGGATCATCGACCCGATTGACGGGACGACCAATTTCATCCACGGTTTTCCGCAGTATTCGGTGTCGATTGCCCTGGCTTACAAGGGGCAGTTGAATCAGGCGGTGGTCTATGACCCGACGCGCAACGAGATGTTTACCGCCAGCAAGGGCGGTGGTGCTTTCCTCAACGAACGGCGTATCCGTGTGACCAAATGCCTGAAGCTGGAAAAGGCGCTGATCGGAACCGGTTTCCCCTTCCGATCCTTTGAGCATATCGACGTTTTTCTGTCGATTTTCAAGGAATTGACCGAACGTAGCTCCGGAGTGCGGCGGGCCGGTTCGGCGGCGCTGGATCTGGCCTATGTCGCCTGTGGCCGTCTTGACGCTTTCTGGGAAATCGGTCTGGCACCGTGGGATATGGCGGCCGGTTGTCTGCTGATCAGTGAAGCGGGTGGCCTTGTCAGCGATCTTTCCGGCGGTGAAGAGTATCTCGCCAGCGGCAATGTGGTGGCTGGTACGCCCAAGGTGTTCTCGCAGTTGCTGCAACTGATCGACACACACCGTACACCGGCGCTCAAGGCCTGATTGTTCGTGAAAAGTGCCGACGCGCTTGTCGATCTCGACAGGCATACGCCGATGATGCAGCAATTTTTGGGGCTGAAAGCGCAGTACCCGGATTTGCTGCTGTTCTACCGCATGGGCGATTTTTACGAGTTGTTCTTTGAGGATGCCGAAAAAGCGGCTCGCCTGCTCGACATCACGCTGACCACGCGCGGGCAAAGCGCCGGGCGGCCGATCAAGATGGCCGGTGTGCCGTATCACGCCGTCGAGCAGTATCTGGCCAAACTGGTGCGGCTCGGTGAATCGGTGGTGATCTGCGAGCAGATCGGCGATCCGGCGACCAGCAAGGGGCCGGTCGAGCGCGCCGTGTCGCGCATTGTCACGCCTGGTACGCTGACCGATGCGGCATTGCTCGACGACAAGCGCGACGCCTTGCTTCTGGCGCTTTTCCCCGGCAAACAGGCAGCAGGGCTGGCTTGGCTGAATCTGGCCAGCGGCGAATTCCGCGTGTGCGAAAGCTGCCAACAGGAACTGGCAGCAACGCTGGAGCGCATCCGTCCGGCGGAAATCATCGTCCCGGATTCTGCCGAGCTGCCGTTCACGCCGGACGCGGCGCTGACCCGTCAGCCGGACTGGCATTTCGACAGCGAGGCCGCCGCCCGCGAACTCTGCGCCCATTTCAAAACAACCTCGCTCTCCGGTTTCGGTGCGGACGGGCTGCGTCCGGCGATCGCCGCGGCCGGGGCGTTGCTGCGTTACGCGCAGGCGACGCAGACGCGCGCGCTACCGCATGTGCAGGCGCTGATTGTCGAACGTGACGGCAGTTTTCTCGGGCTCGATACGGCGACCCGGCGCAATCTCGAACTCACCGAAACCCTGCGCGGGCAGGCTTCCCCGACGCTGTTCAGCCTGCTCGATGCCTGCATCACCTCGATGGGCTCGCGGGCGCTACGCCACGCCATCCACCATCCCTTGCGGGAGACCTGCTTGCCTGCGGCGCGTCATGCGGCGATTGAGGCGCTGATCGACGATGGGGCGCTGCGCCTGCGTGGATTGCGTCAGTCCCTGCGCGGCTTTGCCGACATCGAACGCATTGCCGGGCGCATCGCGCTTTTTTCTGCCCGACCGCGTGATCTTTCCAGCCTGCGCGATAGTTTGCAGCGCCTGGCTGAACTGCGCGCCCCGCTCACCGATTCACCGGCGCCCCTGCTCGACGAACTGCTCGCGGACATGGCGACGCCGGAAGCAGCGCTTGATCTGCTGATCTGCGCCATCTTGCCCGAACCGGCGACGCTGCTGCGCGAAGGCGGGGTCATCGCCCCGGGCTTTGACACCGAACTCGATGAGCTGCGCGGCATCAACGAAAATTGCGGCGCTTTTCTTGTCGAACTCGAAGCGCGCGAACGCGAACGTACCGGCATCGCCAATCTGAAGGTTGAATACAACCGCGTGCATGGCTTCTACATTGAAATCACCCACGCCAATGCGGCCAAGGTACCGGACGATTACCGCCGCCGCCAGACGCTGAAAAACGCCGAACGCTACATCACGCCAGAACTCAAGACCTTCGAGGACAAGGCGCTGTCGGCACAGGATCGGGCGCTTACCCGCGAAAAACTGCTGTACGACGGCGTGTTGACGGCCTTGCAGGAGCATCTCCCGCAATTTCAGCGGATTGCCCGTGCCGTTGCGCAGAGCGATTTGCTGGCAGCGCTGGCCGAAGTGGCCGTGACGCGCAACTACTGCCGCCCGCAGTTTTCGGCGGAGCCGGGCCTCACCATCGAAGGCGGACGGCATCCGGTGGTGGAAAACGAGTTGGTCGATGGCGAATCCTTCATTGCCAACGATACGCGCCTGAGCAACAGCCGTCGCCTGCTGCTGATCACCGGCCCGAACATGGGCGGTAAATCAACTTATATGCGGCAGACGGCGCTGATCGCCCTGATGGCGCATATCGGCAGCTTCGTTCCGGCCAGCCGGGTGACGCTCGGCCCGATCGATCAGATCTTCACGCGCATTGGTGCGGCGGACGATCTCGCTTCCGGACGTTCGACCTTCATGGTGGAGATGACCGAATCGGCGGCGATTCTGCATCACGCGACGGAAAACTCGTTGGTGCTGATGGACGAGGTCGGGCGCGGCACTTCGACCTTCGACGGCATGGCGCTGGCCTTTGCCATTTGCCGCCATCTGATCGAGAAGAACCGGGCGCTGACGCTGTTCGCCACCCATTATTTCGAACTGACCGGCCTCGCGCACGAATACCCTGATCTTGCCAACGTGCATCTGGATGCCATCGAGCATGGCGAGAAAATCGTCTTCCTGCACGCGGTTGAAGATGGTCCGGCCAACCAGAGCTACGGCATCCAGGTCGCGGCTCTGGCCGGGATTCCCGGCAGCGTGGTCAAGGCGGCACGCCGCCAGTTGCGTGAATTCGAGCAGCGGGCCGCCTTCAACCCGCAGCAGCCCGATCTTTTTGCCAGCCTGCCGGAGCCGGAAATCATCGACCCGGAACCGCACCCCGTCGTGGCCCAACTGGCAGCGCTCAACCCGGACGAGTTGACACCAAAACAGGCGCTCGAAGCGCTGTATGAACTGCGAGGGAAGGTGCTTGAAACAAGGTGAATGCGGGCTGGCCCGCTTTCACCTGTTTCATAACTCACTCATCGTCATCGTCGTCATCGCTGTCATTGAGATGACCTCGGGCGATTTCTTCGGCGCTTGCCGGGCGAACGGCGGTGACGGTGCAGGTGAAGATCAGCGCCATGCCGGCCAGCGGGTGATTGCCGTCGAGCACCACCTTGTCGTCGGCGATTTCGGTGACGCGGTAGAGCATGATGTCGTCTTCGTCACCGCCCTGAGGCAGGCCTTCGAACTGCATGCCGACCTGTAATTCCTTGGGGAAAGCGTCGCGCGGCTCGATCTGGATCATCTCGGCGTCGTATTCACCGAAAGCATCGTCCGGCTGCATCTTGACGGTGACCGATTCGCCGATTTTCTTGCCGTGCACGGCTTCTTCGATCATCGGGAAAATGTCGTCGTAACCGCCGTGCAAATAGACGATCGGCTCCTGACCGGCGTCGACGAGTTCGCCATCAGGGTCGGTGACACTGTAATCCAGCGTTACCACGGTGTTTTTTGCGACCTGCATGCTCATGATTTAAGTCCTCTTGCCGCACGCAGAATCTCCAGCGCATGGCCTCTGGCGGTTACTCCGTACATCACCAACCGGAGCACGCCCTGTTTGTCGATAATGAAAGTCGAACGGACGATGCCGTGACGCCTGACACCGTCGACCTCTTTCGCCTGCCAGACCCCGTATTGCTTGCACACCGTACCGTCAGCGTCTGACAGCAGACGGATGGAAATACCATGTTTGTCGCGGAACTCCGCGTGTTTGAAACAATCGTCGCGGTTGACACCGATTACCACGCAGCCGCATTTCAGGAAGTCTTCCTCGTGATCCGAAAAGTCGGTGACTTCAAGCGTGCAACTGGGGGTGTCGTCGCGCGGATAAAAAAACAGGACGACATTCTTCCTGTCCCTGAAAGCGGACAGATCAACGGACTCCATGTCCGCATCCGGGAGGATGAATAATGGTGCGGTTTGTCCTTCTTTCAGCATTCTGCCTCCTTGCAAGCCTGACGCTGCTGGTGTTGATGTTTGCTTGCCCGGATGCAGGCAAGCAAACTGAACCATACCAGAAAAATAGTTTGTCTCTGCAAGGGATAATCAGGCGTCCGCAGATTCCTGTTTGCCGTTGATGATGCCGTGCATCCACGAATGGGCTTCCAGCGTGATCCGGTTGAAACCATCGACGGACAGTCCGGTGACCTGCTCGATCAGCGGATACAGCGCCTTGTGATCCAGGCGCTCGGCCGTTTCGACGATCTGTTTGAGGTGACCGATTTCGCCACTATTCTTGAGGACGGCGGCCGAGAGCGTGTCGTTCAGATTGAGCGGTGCCAGGACTTTTTCCAGTGGCAGACCAAAGAGCACACCAAGCAGTGAGAACATGCCGACCATGAAAGCTTTTTCACAGGTGGCGGTGTCGAACCCGTTGGCGGCGGCCAGCAACTCCATGGAACGGGCGCGGACGGCGACGCGCGCCATCAGCATGGCCGAGCGGTGATCGTTGCGGTTGGCGGCAAACAACATCAGGTTGAGCCAGCGCTTGAGCTGCTGGCGACCGAGAATGAGGATGGCCTGGGAAAAACTCGAAACGTTGCGGTTTGTCCCGCTGCCGAGCGAGTTGACCAGTCGCAGCAGATGGTAGGCAAGCACCGGGTCACGCCGGAAGACCTCTTCGATCTCGCGGGTTTCGGCATCGTTGGCAACCAGTTGCAGCAACTTCAGTTCGAGCGAGCGTGAAGCCGTCTGGTTGACCGGTGGCTTTGCCGGGGTGGCCATATACCACTGGCCGCTCAGCCAGTTGATGTTTTCCGGGAGACTTGGCCGCTCGATGCCATTGGCTTTATGGATTTCCTCTCCGGTGATCGTGCTGCATCCCGCTTCCTGCAGGGCTGACAGGGTTTCCGGTGCCAGTACTTCGCTACGGTCGGCAGGAATATGGCAGGAAAAAACCTGGGTCAGCGTGGTGAAAGTTTCGTCGTTGATCAACGGAATCAACTGCCTGTCTTCGCACGGCGAAAAATGCAGCGCAATTGCTTTCGGATTCAGCGTCCTGTCGGCCAGCAGTTCAAGTAGCAGGAGCGGTGGTGTCGTCATTGCAATCCCTGTAGGTAAAATTAAGATAACAGGCTCGATTCTACGCTAACTTTCATAAAGCATGGCGCAGCGCCCCGGAGGCTGAAAAAGCCTGTGAGGAGTAAAGTGTAATGAGTGAGGAGAAAATCCGATGGCGAAGCCGCCTGACGATCACCAGCCACTAAACACTAAACATTGAGGTGAAGCAATGCGATACGGATTTCTCTGCTGTCTGTCTCTCATCCCCCTGCTGGCGTTGGCGCAACAGGAAATGGAGATTGTTCCCCTGCGCCACCGCACCACCGAACAGGTCATTCCTTCCTTGCAGCCGCTGGTTGAACCAGGTGGTGTCCTGAGCGGTATGGGCGATCAGCTGATCATCAAGGCCTCACGACGCAATCTGGAGCAGATCCGGCAGGCCCTGTCGGCCATCGACCGGCCGTTACGCCGTTTGCTGATCCGCGTCAGCCAGACGCGCGAAGTGGAAAGCCGCCAGCAGGGCGTGCAGGTCTCCGGCGATGTTGGTTTCGGCAACAATGTGCGCATCATCCAGCAGCGCACGGTGACGCCGGGTGGTGCGCAGATCGAAGTCCGGCGCGGTGACTCGGTGATTCGTGCCGAGGGCGGCGAGATGCGCCATTCCGGCGGGCAGCAGACCGCGCAATCGGTGCAGGTGGTCGAAGGGGGGCGGGCAACGATCCGTGTCGGGCGTTCGATCCCCTTGCGCTTCCGGCAGGTGGTCTACGGGCCGCATGGCGCGGCGGTGACCCATTCACAGGTTTACCTGGATGTCGGGCAGGGGTTTGTTGCTGTTCCACAAGTCGTTGGCGAGCGTGTCTCGCTGGAGATCAGCCCGGCTTTCGATACGCTGGGCAGTGGCAGGCAGATCGAAACGCAACGACTTTCCACCACGGTTTCCGGGCGTCTCGGCGAATGGATCGAACTCGGTGGCAGCCAGCAGCAGAGCGACCAGCAGGGGCGGAGCTGGCTGGGAAGTGAAGGAGCAGCCGTTCAGGACAACCGCAGTATCTGGTTGCAGGTTGAAGAATTACCCTGACAAAACCTTATACACCTTGTGGCCTCTGTCTCTTATCCGGGACGATAGACGCTTTTGCCGAGCAACGACTGCGTTTTTTGCGCCTCCCCGCGTCGCTTTGAGTTAAAGTACACCCCTTTCTTTTTCCCCTACTATCAACAGGAGTATCGAGCATGTTGCTGACCCGCCTTAAAACCTTGAGTGCCGTTGCCGTGCTGGCACTTTCCTGCCTGCAACCGGCGCACGCGGCTGATCCGCTGAAAGTCGGTTTCGTCTATACCAGCCCGATTGGTGACCATGGCTGGACCTATTCGCATGAACAGGGGCGCAGGGTGCTTGAAGAACTCTCCGGCAACAAGGTGTCGACAAGCTTTGTCGAAAGCGTTCCGGAAACCGCTGATGCCGAGCGTGTTTTCCGTGATCTGGCGCAAAAGGGCCACAAGTTGATTTTTGGCACTTCCTTCGGCTACATGAACCAGATGGTCAAGGTCGCCAAAGCCTTCCCGAACACCACCTTCATGCATGCCACCGGCTACAAGACTGAAAAAAACCTGGGCGCCTATGACCTGCGTACTTACGAAGCAGCGTACATGCTCGGTGTCATTGCCGGAAAAATGAGCAAGACCAACAAGCTGGGCATGGTTGCCTCGGTGCCGATTCCCGAAGTCATCCGCAATATCAACGCCTTTACCATTGGTGCACGCAGCGTCAATCCGGCGATCACCAACCGTATTGTCTGGCTCAACTCCTGGTTTGATCCGGGCCGGGAACGTGAAGCGGCGCTGGCGCTGATTTCCCAGGGTTGCGACGTGCTGATGCAGAACGTCAATTCACCGGCTGTCGTGCAGGCCGCTCAGGAAAAAGGGGTCATGGGCTTCGGCTGGTATTCCGACATGAGCAAATTCGGTGGCAAAGCCCATCTGGCCGCGGTTGTCCTGAACTGGGGGCCGGTCTACAAAAAGATTGCCGATGAAGTGCAGGCAGGCACCTGGAAATCGGACAAGCGCTGGCTGGGAACCCGTGATGGTGCGATCAGCCTGGCCGGCTTCTCTCCCGATCTGCCTGCCGACGTGAAAAAACTCGCCGAAGAGCGCCATGCCGCGATCAAGGCGGGCAAATTCCATCCCTTCACCGGCCCGCTCAAGGATCAGGCTGGCAAGGAGTTCGTTGCTGCAGGCAAGGTCTATGACGACGCCGACCTCCTGAAGATGAATTTCTTCGTCGAAGGGCTTGAAGGCAGCATGCCGAAATAAGTATCCTGCACAAAACGCGACTGGAAACCCTCTGATGTCCGGGGTGCCGGTCGCGTTCCCGATTTTATCCCCTAGCTCACTTTTTCCTATTTCTCCTGGGAGTCAAACATGGAGTCTTCGTTCATCAGTCCCTATCGGGACGACATCGTGATTTCCTGGCCCGAACTGCACCGCGATACGCGGGTGCTGTGCCATGCGCTGATCCAGAAAGGGCCGTTCAAGGGCATCATCGCGGTGGCGCGTGGTGGCATGATTCCGGCAGCCTTGGTGGCGCGTGAACTGGAAATTCGCCTGGTCGACACGATTTGCGCGTCCAGTTACGAGGATATGGAAGGAACTGGAGAAGGGGCGCAGATCATGCGTTCCGAAGTCAAACTGCTCAAGGGCGTCGATCACGACGGTGAAGGTTATCTGCTGATTGATGACTTGGTTGATACCGGCAATACCGCCCGCATCATCCGCAAGCTGTTGCCCAAAGCCTATTTCGCCACCCTCTACGCCAAGCCGATGGGGCGCGAGTTCGTTGATCTGTGTGTCAAGGAATTCAGTCAGGACAAGTGGGTCTATTTCCCCTGGGATATCGACTACAAGTTTGTTCCACCGCTCAAGAAAAAAGAAAAGTAACTGCTTGGCAGTACGGTTGGCGTTGACAGCAGCAACTACGTGGGGATATTCTCCGCGAACTCTTCAGACAGAAAGAACATGAATTCAAGCCATATTTCGCTAAAGACCGCGCAAAACGCCCTTGCTGGCGTTTTTGTCGTGTCTGGTGCGTGGTGGCGGATCGCTCTCTTGCGGTCATGATCAATGTCTGAGTAACACATTTTTTTCAGGGCCGTAAGCGACGCTTACGGCCCTTTTGCTATTGGGGCCAGAGCGAGCGCAACGCCCGCACTCAAAGGAGCCCCGATGCATCACTTACCCCACTTGCAAAATTGCCGCCCGGAAGGCGGTTCTGGAATAACGTCCATTCGTCTGGACGATCGGCTTCGTGTATTGCCGGAAGCGATGGCACCACTCCGCCCAAATGTATGGCGTAACGGCGCAAATGACGCGATGTTCTGCTCCCGCCCGGACAGCCGGACATCAAGCAAACCACCGTATTTCCAGCGAAAGCAGATCTCATGAAGAAAACCGACATTCTTGTATTTTGTGGCGTCCTTGCCTGTCTTGCGCCTTTCCTGATTTTTCCCGAGTTTTATGGTGCCTATAAAC
>CAYMYD010000012.1:12054-21922 GCA_964394535.1 uncultured Propionivibrio sp.
CCTTCATGATCAGCCTGCTGATCAATGTCTCGTTTGCGCCGATCTTCATGGTCTTGCACAAGATCACCGACGCTCACATTGCCCATTGCGGCGGCTCTCTCCGTTTTCTCGTGACCCCCATCGACATGCCTGACCAGCTTGCCCGGCTGAACTGGCAGGTGCAATGGGACTTTGTTTTCAGGAAAACGATACCGCGCTTCTGGATTCCGGCTCATACCATCACCTTCATTCTGCCCGGTGATTTCCAGGTGCTTTTTGCCGCGCTTCTGGGCATTGCGCTGGGCCTGATTCTCTCGATTGCTGCAATCAGGAGTCGAGCTTGAACCCCATTGATTCAAGGAAATAAAAACACACCGTTTAAATGAAAGGATTGTCATGAACTACGCTGCACACCAGGCCACGCCTGAACAACTTGCCCGCATCCGCACCGCCATTGCCCATGCCATGCAAAGCCCCTTTTACCGGAAGAAGTTTGCCGGTTTTGACCCCCGCGACCTGAAAACGGTGGACGATCTGCGCCGTCTGCCGTTTTCCGACAAGAGCGACCTGCGCGAAGCCTATCCGATGGGGCTGGCGGCCGTGCCGGAAGCGGACATCGTGCGCATCCATTCCTCGTCGGGGACGACCGGCACACCGGTGATCATTCCCTACACGCAAAAGGACGTCGACGACTGGGCGATCATGTTCCAGCGCTGTTATGAAACGGCTGGCGTCACACGGCACGACCGCATTCACATCACCCCCGGTTACGGATTATGGACCGCAGGCATCGGTTTTCAGAATGGCGGCGAACGTCTGGGCGCGTTGTGCATTCCGATGGGGCCGGGCAATACCGACCGGCAGTTGAAACTCATGCAGGATATGAAAAGCACGGTGCTGTGCGCGACGTCTTCCTATGCGCTGCTGCTGGCCGAGGAAATCGCCCGGCGCGGCATCGGAGAGAAAATCCACCTGAAAAAAGCGCTGATCGGTTCGGAGCGCTGGGGAGAAAAGATGCGCCGACGCATTGCCCATGAGCTCGGCGTCGAACTGTACGACATCTACGGCCTGACCGAAATCTACGGTCCGGGCATCGGCATCAGCTGCGATTGCCAGTGCGGGATGCACTATTTCAACGACTACATTCATTGCGAAATTATCGATCCACACACCGGTGAGCGACTGGAAAACGGTGAAGTCGGCGAACTGGTGATCACCACGCTGCAAAAGGAAGGCGCACCGCTGATCAATTACCGCACCCACGACCTGACGCGTTTCCTCCCCGGTGAATGCGGCTGCGGCCGGGCCTGGCCGCGGATTGATACCCTGATCGGGCGTACCGATGACATGGTGAAAGTGAAGGGCGTCATCATTTACCCTGCGCAAGTCGACGAGGTGCTGAAAGAAGTCGATGGCGCTTCAGGCGAATATCAGGTGATGATCGACCACCTGAACGGCAAGGATGTCGTTACCGTCTTTTTTGAAATGAGCCGGAACGCCGATAGAAAGTCTGTCGAAAGTGCCGTGAAAGACCGCTGCAAGGCAAAAATCGGCATTCTCGTCACGCCCAAGGGCGTGGAAATTGGCGACCTGCCGCGCAGCGAGAAAAAATCGACGCGGGTTTTCGATAACCGGTATTGAGCCCAAAAACCTCGCCGCAAAGGCGCCAATGCCTTTGCGGTGAATCGCAGCGGTTTTCAGCTTCAGGGCAGGAACGGTTTGCCGAGTGAGGCGGGCAGGTTGTTTTGCAGTACCCGACGGTCACGCGAGATGATGACCAGCACGACGATGGTGGCCAGGTAGGGCAGGGCGGCGAGGAGTTGGCTGGGAACGTGCAGCCCCAGTCCCTGCGCGTGGAATTGCAGGATCGTTACCGCGCCGAACAGGTAGGCACCGAACAGCAGGCGCGTTGGTTTCCAGGAGGCGAAAACGACCAGCGCGACGGCGATCCAGCCGCGTCCGGCGCTCATGTTCTGCACCCACAGCGGGGTATAGACGGTCGAAAGATAAGCGCCGGCAATGCCGGCCATGGCTCCGCCAAAAGCAACCGCACCGATACGGATGGCGATGACCGGATAGCCGATGGCATGGGCGGCCTCGGGCGATTCGCCAACCGCCTTGAGTAAAAGCCCCAGCCGGGTTTTGCTCAGTGTCCAGGTGACGAGGGCATAGGCGATGAGTGAGAGATAGACCACGGCATCCTGCGTAAACAGTACCGGGCCGAGCAGCGGCAGGTCGGAGAGCAGCGGAATGGCGATGGGCTTGAGTCCGGGCAGACTGTAGCTGATGTAACTCTGCCCGATGAAAGCCGAGAGGCCGATACCGAAGATGGTCAGGGCGAGGCCACAGGCCGACTGGTTGGCGGCCAGTGACAGCGCGAAAAAAGCAAAAACCATCGCTGTTGCTGCGCCGGCCAATGCCCCGGCGGGCAGACCGACGGCCACACCGTAGCCGCTTTCCGCTGCCGCCGCAAAACCGGCAATGGCCCCGACCAGCATCATCCCCTCGACGCCGAGATTGAGGACGCCGGTACGTTCTACGACCAGTTCGCCCAGTCCGGCAAAGATCAGCGGCACGGCCGCACCCAGCGTACCGGCCAGAACGGGGATGAGGTGTTCGATCATTGGAGTTTCCGTGAAACGTGAAAGCTGAAAAGTGAAAGGTGAAAGCCGGTCACGTTGCTTCCCTTCACAACTTTCTCAAGCGATTGTCGATAAAGACGTCCGAGCCGAGCAGGAAAAAGAGCAGCATGCCCTGAAAGACGCCGGTGATGGCCGAGGGCATTTGCAAAGCGACCTGAGCCGCTTCGCCGCCAAGGTAGATCAGCGCCATGATGAAGGCGGCGAGGACGATGCCGATGGCGTGCAGCCGCCCCAGATGGGCGACGATGATCGCGGCAAAGCCGTAGCCGGGTGAAATGTTGAGGTTCAACTGGCCGACCGGCCCGGCAATTTCACCGACCCCGGCGATGCCGGCCGTCATGCCGGAAATGACCAGGCAGAGCCAGATGGTCTGGCGCGATGAAAAACCGGCGTAGTGCGAGGCGGCCGGGGCGAGTCCGCCGACTTCAATCTGGAAGTGCATGAAGCTCCTGGCGTTGAACAGCCAGAAAGCGAGCACGGCAAAGCCGGTGATGAACATCGAGGTGTTGACCCGGGAGCCTTCGAGCAGAATGGAAAACAGTGCGCTGTCGCTGAACATGATCGACTGCGGGAAGTTCATTCCATCCGGGTCGCGCCAGGGGCCGTTCATCAGCCAGGCCAGCAACAGGCTGGCAACATAGGTGAGCATCAGCGTGGTCAGTGTTTCCGAGGCATTGAAACGGGTACGCAACAGGGCCGGGATGGCTCCCCACAGCGCACCGCCGATGGCACCGGCGAACACCATGGCCGGGAGAATCCAGGCTGAATCGCTACCGTCGGTGACAATCGCGACCCAACCGCCAGCCAGCGCGCCAACGATCAACTGACCTTCGGCACCGATGTTGTAGATGCGCGCCTTGAAGCCGATGGCCAGGCCTTGCGCGATGAGGATCAGCGGGCAGGCCTTGATCAGCAGTTCGCTCCAGCCATAGCTTGTTTCCAGTGGCTGGATGAAGAAAACGTGGAAGGATTCCAGCGGCGGCTTGCCGAGCGCCAGAAAGAGCAGGGAACCGGCGATCAAGGTGGCAGCGACAGCAATCAGCGGCGATAGCCAACGCATCAGTTGCGAAGGGTGGGGCCGGGGTTCAAGCAGGTGCATGAGAAGCGGTTTCCACTGGATGGGGCAGGGTGGCGTCGGCAAACAGGCCGGCCATCTGCATGCCGACCGATTCGGCGTTGAGTTCCGCTTTGGGCCGGGCTGCAGAGAGGCGGCCCTGTGAGAGGACGGCAATACGGTCGCTGATCTCGAACAGTTCTTCGAGTTCCTCCGAAACGACGAGAATGGCCACGCCAGTACGTGAAAGGTCAAGCAGCGCCTGACGCAGCACCGCCGAGGCGCCGACATCGACGCCCCAGGTCGGCTGGGCGACGATCATCACCTTGGGTTTCAACATGATCTCGCGACCAACGATGAATTTTTGCAGGTTGCCGCCGGACAGTGAGCGGGCATTCGACCCTGCGCCATTGCAGCGTACGTCAAAACGGCTGACGCATTCTTCGGCGTAATCCCGGGCCATGCCGTAATGCACCAGCCCCCAGCTTTTCATGCCCTGATGGTGGGCGGTGAGCAGGACGTTACTGGACAAGCTGAGCGGCGGCACCGTGCCGCGCCCGAGCCGTTCTTCCGGCACATAAACGACCCCTTTCAGGCGCCGCTTGCCCGCGTTGAGGTGGCCGATCGGCGCACCTTCCAGCAGGACGCTGTGTTTTTCCGACAGGGCTTCGCCGGAAAGGGCAGCCATCAACTCGGATTGACCGTTACCGGAAATTCCGGCGATACCGAGAATTTCGCCGGAATAAACCGTCAGCGAAACATTTTTCAGCGCGGTACCAGAAGGCGTGTCGGCTTCCATGCTCAGATTGTCTACCGTCAGCACCGGGTGACGTTCGCCAACATAGGCCGGGGCTTCGCAGACCGGCAGTTCGCGGCCGATCATCATGCGCGCAAGACTTGCTGCCGTTTCCTCGCGCGGATTGGCCGTGCCGGTCACCTTGCCATCGCGCAGGATGGTCGCCTTGGAGCACAGCGACTGGATTTCATGCAGTTTATGGCTGATGTAAAGAATCGAAACGCCTTCCGAGGCCAGCAGGCGCAGGGTCTCGAACAGTTTCTTCACCGCTTGCGGGGTAAGTACCGAAGTCGGCTCATCAAGGATCAGCAGCTTCGGATCCTGCAACAGGCAACGGACGATTTCCACCCGCTGGCGCTCGCCAAAGGACAGGCTATGCACGCGCCGATGCGGGTCCAGCGGCAGACCATAACGTTCGGAAACCGATTTCACCCGCTCGGCGAGCCGGGGCAGGTTGAAAGGCTCGTCGAGCACCAGAGCGATGTTTTCGGCAACCGTCAGCGTCTCGAACAGCGAAAAGTGCTGGAACACCATGCCGATGCCCAGACGTCGTGCCTGGGCAGGATTGTCGATGTGGACTTCCTCGCCGTTGAAAAGAATCTTTCCTTCATCGGCCTTGACCGCACCGTAGATGATTTTCATCAGGGTGCTCTTGCCAGCGCCATTTTCGCCCAGTACGGCGTGGATTTCCCCCGGCATGACCGAGAGGCTGACCCGGTCGTTGGCGACGATGTTCGGATAGCGCTTGGTGATGTTGAAGAGTTCGAGTCGGGGTGGGGGTGTGCTCATGCCAGGCGGTGATCGGGATCCGTCGGTTATGCGGCGAGGGGGCGCTGAATGGCGAATCCGGCGATTCTGCGTTGTTTTCAGTACAGCATCGACCGGGAGAAAGGCGCGATTCTACCATCTCGCTTCGTACGATGAAACTCTGAAAATGGCAATCCGGGGCCGGGCAGCCATCTCCTTGCCGTGATTCAAGTCCGCCGGAGGCGCTGGGGCGCTGTGGTATCATGCACAGCTTCATTTCTTCCGGATTGCTGCCTTTTCCTGTGCTTAAAGTTGATCTCCATTGTCATTCCACGGCTTCCGATGGCCTGTTGTCGCCCGAAGCGGTGGCTCGTCGCGCGGCGGATAACGGCGTTGATTTGTTCTCGCTGAGCGACCACGACGATCTGAGCGGGCTTCCCATTGCCGCCACGGTCGCCGGAGAGTACGGCATGCGCTTTATCACCGGCGTCGAGATTTCCGTCGAATGGGAAAATGCACAGGTACACATCCTTGGCTACAACTTCGCCGCTGACGATGTGACGCTCAATGCCGGTCTGCAATCGATCCGTGATGGCCGGATCAGCCGCGCCCGGCGCATGTCGGACGAACTCGAAAAGAAACTGGGACTATCCGGCTGTTTCGATGGTGCGATGCGCTACGCAGAAAATCCGAACCTGATCAGCCGCGCACACTTTGCTCGTTATCTGGTCGAGCAGGGGGTATGCAAGGAAGTGCGCAACGTTTTTGAATCCTATCTGGTGCCGGGAAAACCCGGTTATGTCGATCATCGCTGGGCGAGTCTGTCGGAATCGATTGGCTGGATTGTTGGCGCGGGCGGCATCGCTTCGGTGGCTCACCCCGGCCGCTACAAATTTTCGCGCAAGCTGATGCGGCAGTTTCTTGACGAATTCAAGCAGGCGGGAGGGCGCGCCATCGAAGTCGTTTCGGGCAGTCATTCAGCCGACAACGTGGCCGTGTTCAGCCGCCTGAGCAGCGAATACGGTTTTCTTGCTTCCTGCGGTTCTGATTTTCACGGTGAAGGCGAGAGTTATATCGATATTGGCGGAACCGCGCCCCTGCCCGACGGGCTGACGCCGATCTGGGAGGCTTTCTGAAATGGCGCGTTATCTTTCAATTCATCCGGAGGCACCGCAGCCTCGCCTTTTGGCCCAGGTTGCCGAAATCCTGGGGGCGGGCGGCGTGGCGGCGATCCCGACCGATTCCTGCTATTCGCTGTGCTGTAAGCTCGGCGACAAGGAGGCTGTCGAGCGAATCAGGCACATCCGTAATGTGGACGATCGCCATCACCTGACGCTGATGTGTCGTGACCTCTCCGAAATCGCCCAGTTTGCCCGGGTCGATAACGCCCAGTACCGCCTGCTGAAGGCGGCAACGCCGGGCAGTTACACCTTCATCCTCGAAGGCACCAAGGAGTTGCCGCGCCGGGTGCTGCATCCGAAACGCAAGACCATCGGTCTGCGCATCCCCGATCATCCGGTGGCGCTGGCGCTGCTCGAAGTGCTCGGCGAACCACTGCTGACTTCGACACTGATGCTCCCCGGCGACGATCTGCCGCTGACCGAAGGCTGGGAAATCCAGGAACGTCTGGATGATCATCTGGATTTGATCGTCGATGGTGGCCATTGCGGTATCGAACCGACGACGGTCATCGACCTTTCCCAAATGCCGCCGCAGCTTCGGCGCGCCGGACGTGGCGTACTCACGCCTTTCGGGCTGGAGTAGGGCATGAACTGGGTGACAACCCTGCAAACGCTGTCGATTGCCGCCTTGCCGGTGATTCTGGCGATCACGCTGCACGAAGCGGCGCACGGTTATGTGGCGCGTCATTTCGGCGATCCAACCGCCTGGCAGGCCGGACGCATCAGCCTGAATCCGCTGCGCCATATCGAACTCTTTGGCACGATCCTGCTGCCGGCACTGCTGCACTTCATCGGCAGTCCTTTCCTGTTCGGTTGGGCCAAGCCGGTGCCGGTCAATTTCAGCCGGCTGCGCAACCCCAAACAGGATATGTTCTGGGTGGCGCTGGCTGGTCCGGCAGTCAATCTGCTGATGGCCATCGCCTGGACGGCGCTGCTGAAAATCGACGTGCTGCTTCCGCGCAACTATTTCACCTTCCCGCTGGCGCTGATGTGCGAGATCGGCATCGGCGTCAATCTGGCGCTGATGGGCCTCAACCTGCTGCCCCTGCCGCCGCTCGACGGCGGGCGCATCGTCACCAGCCTCTTGCCCTGGCAGTACGCCGTGCGCTTCGCCAGTCTGGAACGCTGGGGCTTTTTCATCCTGCTGGGGCTGCTCTACCTCAATGTCCTCGACTACACCGTGTGGCCGCTGGTCTCTCTGCTCAAGCACTTCCTGCTGATTCTTTTCCAACTCAAATAAAACCATCATGTACGCAGAACGAGTTCTTTCCGGCATGCGGCCGACCGGCAGCCTGCACCTTGGCCACTATCATGGCGTACTTAAAAACTGGGTGCGCCTGCAGCACGAGTATCCCTGCCTGTTTTTCGTTGCCGACTGGCACGCGCTGACCACGCAGTACGACGATCCGCGCGGTATCGCCGCGTCGACCTTCGAGATGGTCATCGACTGGCTGGCGGCGGGGGTCGATCCGGAAAAGGCCATCCTGTTCGTTCAGTCGCATGTGCTTGAACACGCCGAACTGCATCTCCTGCTCTCGATGTCGACGCCACTGGGCTGGCTGGAGCGCGTGCCGACCTACAAGGATCAGCAGGAGAAACTCGCCAGCAAGGATCTGACGACCTACGGTTTTCTCGGCTATCCGCTGCTGATGAGCGCCGACATCCTGATCTACCGCGCCGACAAGGTGCCGGTCGGCGAGGATCAGATCCCGCACGTCGAAATCACGCGCGAGTTTGCCCGCCGCTTCAATCACCTCTACGGACGCGGCCCGGATTTTGAGGAAAAGGTGAAGGCAGGTCTCAAGAAACTGGGCAGCCGCAAAAAAGCGCTTGAAGAACTGCGCCTCAAATTCCAGCAGGATGGCGACAAGGAAGCCGTCACCGAAGGCCGGGCCTTGCTCGCCGCAACGCAACACCTTTCGGCGGAAGACCGCGAAGTGCTCGTCGGCCACCTCGAAGGTACGGGTCGTACCATTCTTGTCGAACCCGGCTATCTCTTGACCGAAGCCTCGAAGATGCCCGGCCTCGACGGGCAGAAGATGTCGAAATCCTACGAAAACACCATCACCCTGCGCGAAGACGAAACCTCGGTCACGCAGAAGGTCAAACGCATGCCGACCGACCCGGCGCGTGTGCGGCGTACCGATGTGGGCAACCCGGAAAAATGTCCGGTCTGGCAACTGCATCAGGTTTATTCCGACGCCGCCTGCAAGGACTGGGTGCAAAAAGGCTGCCGCAGTGCCGGGATTGGCTGTCTGGAATGCAAGCAGCCGGTGATCGACAGCATTCTCCGTGAGCAGGCGCCGATGCGCGAACGGGCGCAGATCTACCTCGACCACCCGCAGCTGGTACGCGACATCCTCATTGCCGGACGCGACAAGGCCACCGTGCTGGCACGGGAAACGATGCGCGACGTGCGTGAAGCGATGGGGCTGGTTCTTTGACGTGAAAAATCAGTGCTTAGTGGCTGGTGGTTAGTGGTTAGTTTCGTAGGGTGGATAAGCGCAGCGCCATCCACCAATTGTTATTTGCTGGCGAAGGCGCAAGGCAGTGAATCGGTGGATGGCGGGCCTGTGGCCCTGATCCACCCTACGAAACCAATGGATTTTTCATCGTTCGGGGTGGTATCAAGTGCCATGAAAGTTAGCGTGAAATACCGTGAAAGATGGAACACGAAAGATTAATCGTGGAGAACGCTGCCGAAACCATCGAGCCGCTGGCGCGCATCTACGGCGAACCGATGCAGCAGTTGCCGCTCGACCTCTACATCCCGCCCGATGCCATGGCGGTGATGCTCGACGCCTTTGAGGGGCCGCTTGACCTCCTGTTGTACCTGATCCGCAAGGCCAACGTGAATGTGCTCGATATTCCGATGGCCCCGCTGACCGAGCAATACCTGACTTACATCGAGGCAATGCGCTCGCACAATCTGGAGCTTGCCGCCGACTATCTGGTGATGGCGGCCATGCTGATCGAAATCAAGTCGCGAATGTTGCTGCCACGCCCGCGGGCGGCCGAAGGCGAGGAGGGCGAAGACCCGCGCGCCGAACTGGTGCGCCGTCTGGTCGAATACGAACAGATGAAACTCGCTGCGCACCGGCTGGACGCTTTGCCGCAGGTCGAGCGCGATTTTGAGTGGGTTGAGGTCTGCGTCGAAAAGTCACTGTACCAGCGCCTGCCGGATGTCTCCCCGGACGACTTGCGCGACGCCTGGAACGCCATCCTGCGTCAGGCCAAACTGCATACGCGCCATATCATCCAGCGCGAGGAACTCTCGGTGCGCGAACACATGGGCATGATCCTGCGTTTCCTGCGCGACAATGGGGGCTTCGTCGAATTCTGGCGCATGTTTGATGTTACCCTCGGCGCACCGGTGATCGTCGTGCACTTTCTGGCAATGCTGGAACTGGCGCGTGAACACCTGCTGGAGATGACCCAGAGCGAAACCTTTGCGCCGATTTACGTGAGG
>CAYMYD010000013.1:0-2426 GCA_964394535.1 uncultured Propionivibrio sp.
TGCGGCCACGCACCTTTCAGCTCATCATG
The DNA here is from genome assembly GCA_964394535.1 of uncultured Propionivibrio sp. Lineage (GTDB taxonomy): Bacteria > Pseudomonadota > Gammaproteobacteria > Burkholderiales > Rhodocyclaceae > Propionivibrio. Next base: position 30 of record CAYMYD010000013.1, read on the forward strand.
GGATTGTCGCTGCTTTCCTACGCGGTCAACCTGTTCATTTTCGGCATGGGACGCTTGCGTGTCGGTGTTGCTCCGGTGATTAACCCGGCCCAGGGTAGCGATCCTTCCCTCTACGCCGACCCGGTGCCACAGGCGCTGGTACTGACGGCGATTGTCATCGGCTTTGCCACGACAGCCCTGTTCCTGGTGGTCCTGCTGGCCTCCCGTGGTCTGAGCGGCACCGACCATGTGGATGGGGAGGAGGCGTCATGAGCAGAGCAGGAAGCGAAGGCACAGATCGATGACTCACCTGCCCATTCTTCCCATCCTCATCCCGATGATGACCGGGGCGCTCCTGCTGTTTTTCAAGGAAAAGCGGCACGGGCGACGGGCGTTCATTGCGCTGCTTTCCCTGGGGGGGCAGCTGGCAGTGGCGGTGATGCTGCTGCTTCAGGCCAACGCCCAGGCGGCTGGCAGTATCGCCGTCTATACGTTGGGCAACTGGCCTGCGCCCTTCGGCATCGTGCTGGTTGCCGACCGGTTGGCGGCGATCATGCTGACGCTCACCGCCACACTGGGCCTTGCCACGCTGATCTACGCCCTGGCGCGCTGGGAGCGGGCTGGCAGCCATTTCCTGCCGCTCATGCAATTTTTGCTGATGGGGCTGAACGGTGCTTTCCTGACCGGCGATCTTTTCAATCTGTTTGTCTTCTTTGAAGTGCTGCTCGCCGCCTCCTACGGTCTTGCGCTGCACGGTTCGGGGCTGATGCGGGTGAAGGCCGGGATGCATTACATCGTCGTCAATCTGGTCGCTTCGGCGCTTTTTCTCATTGCCGCGGCGCTGCTTTACGGGATTCTCGGCACGCTCAACATGGCGGATATGGCACAGCGGCTCGCCCAGCTGAGCGCCGCTGACCGGCGCATCTTTGATCTGGGGGCGCTGCTTCTGGGCATCGTTTTTCTGGTCAAGGCCGGGGCCTGGCCGTTCAACTTCTGGCTGCCTGCGGCCTACAGTGCGGCGGCGGCTCCGGTGGCCGGGGTGTTTGCCATCCTGACCAAGGTTGGCGTCTACGCCTTGCTGCGCTTTTCCGTGCTGTGGCAGGAAGCTGATGCCCCGGCACCGTTTGAAGGCGACTGGCTGTTTTATTGTGGCCTGGTCAGTATTGCGCTGGGTAGCATCGGGGTGCTGGCCTCGCAGAAACTCGACCGGATGGCCTGCTTTCTGGTCATCACTTCTTCCGGTACCTTGCTGGCTGCCTTCGGCTTTCCTGGCACGACGCTGACTTCTCCGGCGCTTTACTACCTGGTCGGTTCCGTACTCGGCAGTGCGGCCTTTTTCATGCTGATCGAAATGGCCGAGCGCGAACGCAGTACCACCGCCGACCTGCTGGCGATCAGTCTGGACGCTTTCGGCATTGACGAGCCGCATGAGGCGGCCCCTGCCGATGAACGTCCTGGCGTCGTCATTCCGGCGGCGATGGCCTTCCTCGGTCTGGCCTTCTTTTCCTGCACGCTGATCCTCACGGGGCTGCCGCCATTTCCCGGCTTTGTAGCCAAGTTCGCCCTGATGAAAGCGGCGATTGCCGCGCCACCCGCCGCGCCTGCGCTGCAAGCCTGGCTGTTTTTCGCCGCACAACTCATTTCCGGGCTGGCCGGACTGATCGGACTATCACGGCTTGGCATTCGGGTTTTCTGGGACAGCCAGCGCCCTGTCCCGCATTTGCAATGGCTGGAAGCCGGGCCGGTGGCCGCGCTGGTGCTGCTGTGTCTGGGCCTTTCCTTCGGGGCAGGGCAGGCGATGGCTTATTTCGACGCTGCCTCGGCCTCGCTGCATGAGGTCAGCCACTACGTGGAGGCGGTGTTGCCATGAGAAAGGGAAGGGAGAAGGGGGAAGGGGGAAGGGTGGAAGCGGTCACGGCGGCAGAAAATACGCTGCCAACTGCCATTTTGCGGCGTGGCCTGTTGCCGCTCTTTCTCGTCGGCCTGTGGTTGCTGCTCAATGACACGCTGGAACTTGCGCACCTTCTGCTGGCGGTGCTGCTCGCCCTGTTCCTTGACCGCGCCATCCGCCGCCTGCGTCCGTTACCGGCCTGGCCGCGCCGTTTCTGGTTGTCGCTGCAGTTGATCGGGCGAGTGTTTGCCGACATCGTGCGCTCCAATATTGCCGTCGGTGCCATCATCCTGGGCGCGACAAAACGCCAGCCGACCATCGGCTTCATGGAAATCCCGCTGGAACTCACCAATCCGCACGGACTGGCGATGTTGTCGGTGATCATCACCAGCACGCCGGGAACCGTCTGGGCCGCACACGACCCGGAGCGCAACATCTTCACCATGCACGTCCTCGACCTCATCGACGAAGCCGGTTGGCGAAACACCATCAAGACGCGTTACGAGCGGCCATTGATGGAGATATTT
>CAYMYD010000013.1:2526-4510 GCA_964394535.1 uncultured Propionivibrio sp.
TTCCTCTCCTTTGCCATCAACTTCGCCTTTGTCTGCTTTGCGCTGGCCATGCTTTGCGCGCTGATCCGCCTGTTGCGCGGGCCCGCTGCACAGGATCGCATCCTGGCGCTGGATACGCTCTACATCAACGGGATGCTGATCATCCTGACGCTGGGCATTGGCTTCGGCGCGGCAGTGTATTTTGATGTTGCGCTGCTGATTGCGCTTTTTGGTTTTGTCGGCTCGGCGGCGATGGCCAAATTCCTGCTGCGCGGCGAGGTGATCGAGCCATGAACGCGCTTGCTGATCTGCCGCTCTGGGCGAGTCTGCCTGCGGCGCTGCTGCTCATCGGCGGCGGCATCCTGACCCTGCTTGGTTCGCTGGGACTCTTGCGTCTCGATGACTTCTTCGCCCGGGTGCACGCGCCGACGATGGGCAGTACGCTGGGGACTTACTGCGTCCTCACGGCCTCGATGCTGGTTTCCTCGGCGCTGGCGGCCCGTCCGGTGATCCATGAACTGCTGATCGCGCTGCTGATCCTCATCACCGCGCCGGTGACGACGATGATCCTGATGAGCGCGGCGATCAGGCGGGGGAAAAGCCGTGTGGATATTCCCATGCCGGCAAGCGAAGCCTCTCAGGATGGAGGTGACATCCGGCCGTGATCAGGCGCTTCGTGCTTTGACCCAAACCCATCCGACACCACCGCTACCGGCAGGGGTTTCCACATTTCACCTTTCACGGCATTTACGTGTTTCCGCTGGTCACCATGACATCCACCAGCGATTCCGCCAGCACGTGGCGGATGGTGTTGCCGAGCAGGAGTTCTTCGGCCAGCAGCGTGCAGTGTTTGCCGATGACGATCAGGTCGCAGTGCTGTTCCTGCTCCTGCTCGACAATGAGTGCCGGTGAGTGGCCGTGGACAACCACCGTGTAGTAGTCCGCTGCCGTCAGTCCGGCGAATTCGGCCAGCGCATGGAGTTGCGCCAGGCATTTTTCGCGTTCGATCTGGATGTAGAACTGGATGTCCTTCTCTTCAACGTCGGCATACGAGAGTTTGCTGGCAAAGGGCAGGTCGAGCAGGTGCAGCAGGACGATTTCTGCCTTGGGGGCGATCCGCCGGGCTGACTGGATCGAGCCGATGGTGGCTGGCGACAGATCGGTGGCGATCATGATCCGCTGATAGGCGCGTTGCGGTGCCTGCTTGACGACCAGAACCGGCAGTTTGAGCGAACGACGCAGCAGGCGTGAGGCCGTCGACCCCAGCAGGGTATGCTGCAGCAGGGATTCGCCACGTGAGCCGAGTACCAGAAGATCGGCATTCAGGGCTTCTGCCTGAGCCGGAATGCAGGTCAGCGGGCTGCCGGAAAGCACTTCGCCGCTGATGTCGAGGGCACGATCGCCCCGGCACTGGCTGACCATCTGCGTCATTTTGACGCGGGCTTCCTGTTCAAGCTTCTGCTTGGTGGCGGCGATGCCGTCGCCGAGCAGGGCGGCCAGACTGTCGAGCGTATCCAGGGCGATGGCGTTGATGACGACGCAGCGCGCCTGGTCGGCCTCGGCGAGTTGTGCAGCACGTTCGACGGCGTAGCGCGATGGCGTGGAAAAGTCGGTGGCGACCAGATAGGTTTTTGTCGGTTCCATGGCTTGTCCTTGCAGGGTAATAACGTACTATCCAGCCTCTATTGAAACATACAAACAGGAGTTGGGGGATGAGACAGGATTTGACCCGTTGTTTTATCGAGGCGGCGCATCTGCTTGAATCGGCCGACAGTTTGATCATCGCGGCCGGTGCCGGCATGGGCGTGGATTCCGGGCTGCCGGATTTCCGCGGGCCGGGTGGTTTCTGGCAGGTCTATCCGGCGCTGGGGCGGGCCGGACTGCGTTTCGAGGAAATCGCCTCACCGGCCGTTTTTCGCAGTGATCCGACGCTGGCCTGGGGCTTCTACGGGCATCGCCTGAATCTCTATCGGGCCACCGTGCCGCACGCCGGTTTCCGCTTGCT
>CAYMYD010000013.1:4610-12406 GCA_964394535.1 uncultured Propionivibrio sp.
GCCTGGCGGCGCGAGGCGGAGCGGCCAGTATTGATCGAGCTCGGGGCTGGCAGTACCGTTGCCACGGTCAGGTACTTCAGCCAGCGGCAAAATTGCCCGATCATCCGCATCAATCCGAGCGAATGGGAGCTTCCCACCGGCCGGGGGATCGGCATCCCGTGCGGGGCATTGGCCGGACTGGAAGGGATTCAGGCTTGCCGCGTAGCGTGAAGGGCTGTGAAAGGTGAAAAGTGAAAAGTGAAAAGTGAGAAATCAGGCGCTTCGCGCTTTGTAAAGGACAAACCCATCACGGCACCATCGCTACCGGCAGGGTTTTCCACATTTCACATTTCACCTTTCACCTTCGTTCTCCACACCCCGCTCACAATGTTCCGTCATTCGCGTCTTCAAGGGGCAGGCGGAGTTGCTTGCGGCGGGCGATGAAATCGCGCAGGGCGGTTTCCATGGTGGCGGTGATCCCGGCGCGCAGATTTTCACCGGCATTGAGCAGCACCGTTTCGAGCAGATCGGGCAGGTCGCGGGTGAGCTGATCGCCAATGGCGCGCGCGATGTCCGAGGCGAGCAGGTGTTCCTGTGTGTCCTCCGGGAGTTCGGCCTTTTCTTCAGTCACGCCCGTCTCGGCAACGACCACTTCGGTCAGTACCGGGATGTCATCGGTGCTTTCTTCCTCGACCGGGGCTTCGACTTTGCTTTCCGGCGGTGGCGTCTCATTTTTGGACGCCACGAAGCTCCGCCGCCGTCGCATCAGTACGTCGGCACGGTCAACCACACTGGATGTTTCAGCCATCAGTCTTTCTCCGCAAGATCAATGAATTCGATCTCGTAACCGCGATCCTTGTAAAACCGGGCCCGCTCCCGCCCGGCCTGACGTGTTGCCGCATCCTGATCAATGAGCTCGATCAGGCTGGTGAAACGGGAAAATCCCGGCGGAACCTCGGCAGAAAGGTTGAGCAGCCGTTCGTTTTGCGGCGCATTTTCCGTGTTACCGGCGATGAGCACCGGGGTTTCCGCCGCCAGCGGCGAGTGTTCGCGCACGTGCGGGGTGAAGCCGGTCGGTGGGTCGATCCACAACTGCCGGTCGAGCGCACTGGCAAGGGCTTCGTCGGGCGCATAGACGAGGATCGATTTTTTCTGCCGCGCTACCCGCCCGATCAGCGAGACGGCTGCCGCGAGCCGTTCCGGCGCATTGTGATAGAAAAAAACCTTGGTCAAGCCAGTCTCCCGGCGCGTTTGAGCAGGTAATGGGTGAGCAGGGGTACCGGGCGTCCGCTGGCCCCTTTTTCGGCCCCCGATTTCCAGGCGGTTCCGGCAATGTCAAGATGCGCCCAGGTGAATTTTTCGGCGAAGCGCGACAGGAAGCAGGCGGCGGTCACGCTACCGGCAGGGCGACCGCCGATGTTGGCGAGATCGGCAAAGTTGCTCTTGAGTTGTTCCTGATAGTCGTCCCACAGCGGCAGTTGCCAGACCCGGTCAAGCGATTCCTCGCCCGCATCGAGCAGGGCACCGGCCAGCCGCTGGTCGTTGGCGAACAGGCCGCTGGCCACATGGCCGAGGGCAACAACGCAGGCGCCGGTCAGTGTGGCGACGTCGATCACGGCTTCGGGCGTGAATCGTTCGGCGTAGGTCAGTGCATCACAGAGGATCAGGCGTCCTTCCGCGTCGGTGTTGAGAATCTCGATGCTCTGGCCGGAGAGTGAGGTGACGATGTCTCCCGGTTTGCTGGCTGCGCCCCCCGGCATGTTTTCCGTGGCCGGAACAATGACGGTGAGATTCAGTGGCAAACGCATCATGGCTACGGCCTTGAGTGTGCCGAGGACGCTGGCCGCACCGCACATGTCGAATTTCATTTCGTCCATGCCTTCGCCCGGCTTGAGTGAGATGCCGCCGGAGTCGAAGGTGATGCCCTTGCCGATCAGCACCTGCGGTTTGTCGTTGCTGTCGCTGCCTGAATAGCGCAGGACGATGAATTTCGGTGCCTGCTGCGAACCCCGGGCGACCGAGAGCAGGGCATGCATGCCCAGTGCTTCCATTTCGGCGCGTTCGAGCACCTGACAGTCGAGCTGATGTTCGCAGGCCAGTTGCTGTGCCGTTTCGGCAAGATAGGTCGGGGTGCACACGTTGCCGGGCAGATTGCCGAGTTCGCGTGCCAGGCTGCTTCCCGCCGCGATGGCCAGTCCCTGTTGCAGGGCTTCTTCGGCACAGGCCAGGTCACCGCGCTGCTCGACGGCCAGCGTCAGGCGGTGCAGGGTGTCGGGATGCTCGTTTTTCTTGCTTTTGAACTGCTCGAAACGGTAGCGGGTTTCCTGCACGATGAGGACCATCTGGCGGATTTTCCACGCCAGGCTGCGTTTTTTTACCGGCAGCGAGGCAAAAAACAGGGTGCTGTCTGCCGCGCCAGTGTCCTTCAACGCCTTCATGGCGTGGCGGATGGCGGCGAGGTATTGTTTTTCGCTGAATTCGCTGCGCTTGCCGAGTCCGACCAGCAGCACGCGTTCAGCCTTGACGCCCGGGACGTGGTGCAGCAGCAGCGAAGTCCCCGGCTTGCCTTCCATGTCGCCCCGCGCGATGAGCCGGGAGAGGTAGCCATCGCTGGCTTCGTCGAGCCGGGTCGCCGCCGCGCCGGGTTTGCGCGGGGCAAAAACGCCGACAACGAGGCAGGCACTGCTTTGCTTTTCCGGGCTGACGCTTTTTATGCTAAATTTCACCGCTTTCTCCTCTGGCAACCAATCAGGCCCGATTATCCCTGCTGTATTTCCTTAAAGTCAAAACATGATCTTCCAGCGCGCCACGCGGCGCGAGTTTACCCAGGCAGCAGCGGGCGTTTTTGTGGCGCTTTTTGCCATTTTGCTGACCACACAGCTGATTCGCCTGCTCGGTGATGCCGCGCAGGGCGAGATCGCGCCGGAAGCGGTGGTCGCGCTGCTGGGTTTTTCTTCGCTGCACTTCACTTCGACCCTGCTCTCGCTATCGGCTTTTGTTGCCATTCTGCTTTCACTGTCGCGCAGCTATCGTGATTCCGAGATGGTGGTCTGGTTTGCCTCCGGGCAATCTCTGCTGGCCTGGGTACGACCGGTGATGGTATTCGTTTTCCCGCTGCTGCTGGCAATTACCGCCCTGGCCCTTTTTGTTTCGCCCTGGGCGCTGTCACAAAGCGCCGAGTACCGGGGCAACCTCGAATCGCGCCGGGATGCCGGGCAGGCGACTCCTGGTATGTTCCAGGAATCTTCGTCTGGCGAACTGGTGGTCTTTGTCGAGGCTGCTGCCGAAGATGCCAGCGAGGTCAGGAATGTCTTTGTCAGCTCAATGCGCAACCAGCGTCTTGGCGTCACCATGGCCGCGACCGGGCACCAGGAGTTTGCGCCGAACGGCGATCGTTTCATCGTGCTGGAAAATGGGCGGCGTTACGAAGTCGATCCGGGTTCGCCGGAATTCCGCATCCTCGAATATGAGCGCTACGCCATTCGCGTCGAAACAAAGGAAGCGCGCGGTATCGAAAAATCACCCAAAAATTCTCCGACTCTGGAATTGATCGCAAACGATCAACCGCGTTACCGTGCCGAGTTGATGTGGCGCCTCAGCATTCCGCTGTCGACCATTGTTCTGGCTCTGCTGGCGATCCCGCTGTCCTTTGTTAATCCACGTGCTGGCCGTTCGGCCAACCTGTTGCTGGCGCTGTTAACCTACGTTGTCTATCACAATCTGCTGGTGGTCTGTCAGGCCTGGATCGCCAGCGGGAAAATCTCTTTCCTGATGGGAACGTTTGCCGTACATCTACTGATGATCTGCCTGCTGCCTTTGATGTTCTATCGGCGCATCGCCGTCCTTTCCTTTGCCCGGTTTTTCCGATGAAGCTCTATCGTCGTTACCTAATGCGTGAAGTGGCTGCTGCGATATTGCTCGTTCTGGTGGCCTTTCTGGCACTGTTCGGTTTTTTTGACCTGATTGCCGAACTGAAAAACGTTGGACAGACCGGTTATCAGCTGCAACACGCCATCCTCTTCGTGCTGCTGCGCCTGCCAGGCCGTATCTATGAGTTGATGCCGGTGGCAGTGCTGATCGGTACGCTCTATGCCCTGTCAACCTTGGCGCGTCATTCGGAGATTACGGTATTGCGAGCGTCCGGCCTGTCGACGGCACGTCTTTTGGGCGCGCTGCTGCAAGTTGCGCTGGTCTGTGCTGCATTGACCTTCGTTATTGGCGAAGCTGTTGCGCCACCGTCCGAGCGAGCCGCGCAGCAATTGCGCCTCAAGGAAAAGGGAAAGGCGGTTGGTCAGGATTTACGTAGCGGCCTGTGGGTCAAGGACGAGCGCAGCTTCATCAACGTACAGACGGTGCTTCCGGATACGCGTTTGAGAGGTGTCCGGATTTACGATTTCGATGCCAGGGGAGCGCTCCGCTCGGTGACAGAAGCCCGGGAGGGGGAATATCTGCCACCGGATCGCTGGCGTCTTCATGGTGTTGTACAGACCGTGCTGCGGGGCGAACGAGCGGAAGTCGTCAAAATGCCCGACACCGAATGGCGCTCGGCGCTGAATCCGGACATTCTTTCGGTACTGATGGTTTCGCCGGAACGGATGTCGATCCTGCATCTTTCGGCCTATACCAAACATCTGGCCGAGAACAAGCAGAAAACCCAGCGCTACGACATCGCCATGTGGAAGAAGCTGGTTTATCCGCTGGCGGCGCTGGTCATGGTGGCCCTGGCGCTGCCCTTCGGTTACACGCACAACCGGGTAAGTGGCGTCAGCCTGAAAATCTTCTCCGGGGTGATGATCGGTGTTTTCTTCCACATGCTCAACGGACTGTTCTCCAACCTCGGCGCGATCAACAGCTGGTCGCCGGTGCTGAGCGCCATCGCTCCTTCCGTAATGTTCATGGCCGCGGCGGCGGGAATGATCTGGTGGATGGAGCGACGCTGAAGTTTTTGCTTCTCCCTGCCTTGCTGCCTTACAGGAAGCGGTCCAGTATCTTGCGGCTGACGGCGTCCAGTGCCTGACGGTCGCGGATCAGGTAGTGGATGCCGTGTTTGTCGGCGATCAGCAGGCCGTGATTGGCGAGGCGGCGGATATCTTCTTCGCCCTTCAAGACCAGTTCGGTTTCACCGTGATCGGTGGCGATACGCCAGGTGCTCGGTGTGGCGTAGCTGGAAACCCCGTGAATCTGCCGGATTACCGGCATGAATTCGCGGCTCGCCAGCTCCTCGGCGACGAGGCGGCGAATAGCTTCTGGCAGCTCGTCCAGTCGGTCGAACCAAGCGAGTTCATGCCCATGCGGGTCGACCAGCGCAAAACCTTCATCCGGTGCGTTGATCGGGAAGGCGCGAACCGGCACGACGCCTTCATGCAGCGTGCCGTCAGCGTCACTAAGCACCAGCACGCCATAGGCGTTGCGTTCGAGATGCCAAAGCATTTTCTCCTCACTCTTCATCCCTGACTCCTCGCTCATCGCTTTCATCCTCCCGCTCGCTCCCGGCCGCTTCCTCGTTTTCGGCGTTACGCGCCTGTGCCTGATAGAGGCGGTAGTAGTGGCCTTCCTGCGCCATCAACTCGTCGTGGCCGCCGATTTCGACGACCTTGCCGCGATCCAGGACGACTAGGCGGTTGGCGTCGCGCAGGGTGGACAGGCGGTGAGCAATGGCGATGGTGGTGCGGCCACGCACGAGGTTGTCGAGCGCCTTCTGGATTTCCTTTTCAGTGGTGGTGTCGACCGAGGAGGTGGCCTCGTCCAGGATGAGGATCTTCGGGTCGATGAGCAGCGCCCGGGCGATCGAGATGCGCTGGCGTTCGCCACCGGAGAGCGACTGGCCGCGTTCGCCGACCAGCGAATCGTAACCGTGCGGCAGGCGCAGGATGAATTCGTGGGCGTGGGCGGCCCGTGCGGCGGCGATGATTTCGGCGCGCGTGGCGTCGGGTTTGCCGTAGGCGATGTTTTCGGCGATGGTGCCGAAGAAAAGGAAGGGTTCCTGCAGCACCAGCCCGATGTTGCGCCGGTATTCGGCGACCGGCACCGAACGGATGTCGATGCCGTCGATCAGGATGGCCCCTTCGGAGACATCGTAAAAGCGGCAGATCAGGTTGACCAGGGTGCTCTTGCCTGAGCCGCTGTGGCCGACGAGGCCGACCATCTCGCCGGGTTCGATGACCAGGCTGATGTCGCGCGTGACGCTGCGCGTGCCGTAGCGGAAGCCGACATCCTGAAGTTCGATACGCCCTTCGACGGGGGGGAGATGCACGGGATTAACCGGTTCCGGCACGCTGGAAACGTGATCAAGCACGTCGAAGATGCGTTTTGCCCCGGCAGCGGCTTTCTGCGTGACGGAAACGATGCGGCTCATCGAATCCAGCCGCATGTAGAAGCGGCCGATGTAGGCGAGGAAGGCGGTGAGCACGCCGACGGTGATGTCACTGCGCGAGATCTGCCAGATGCCGAAGGCCCAGACGACGAGCAGGCCGATTTCGGTCAGCAGGGTGACGGTCGGGCCGAACAGCGACCAGACTTTATTGACCTTGTCGTTGATTTCAAGGTTGCGCGTATTGGCCTCGCGGAAGCGCTGTGCCTCACGGTTTTCCTGCGCAAAGGCTTTGACCACGCGGATGCCGGGAATGGTGTCGGCCAGGACGTTGGTGACTTCGGCCCAGATGCGGTCAACACGCTCGAAGCCGGTGCGCAGTTTTTCGCGCACGATGTGGATCATCCAGGCGATGATCGGTAGCGGCAGCAGCGTGACCAGCGCCAGCCAGGGATTGATCGACACCAGAATGCAGGTGGTCATGATGATCATCAGCACGTCGGTAGCGAAGTCGAGGAAGTGCAGCGAGATGAAAATGTTGATGCGATCGGTTTCCGAGCCGATGCGCGCCATCAGATCCCCGGTGCGCTTGCCGCCAAAGTATTCCTGCGAAAGTTTCAGGAGGTGTTCGTAGGTGGTGGTGCGCAGGTCGGAACCGATGCGTTCGGAGACCAGGGCCAGAATGTAGGTGCGCGCCCAGCCCAGCACCCAGGCCAGCAGGGAGGCGCCGAACAGCCCGGAAAGATAGAGCGTGACGAGCCGGGTATTGATCGGCTGGCCGTTCTGGAAGGGAATCAGCACATCGTCCAGCAAGGGCATGGTGAGATAGGGCGGTACCAGAGTCGCCGCCGTCGTGGCCAGCGAGAGCAGAAAACCGGCGAGCAGCCGCCCGCGGTAGGGATGAGCGAAGCGCCACAGGCGCAGCAGCGTCCAGGTCGACGGCGGGGTATGGATTTCCTTGCTGCACTGTGGGCATTCTTCCTGTCCGGCCAAGAGCGGCGTTTCACAGACCGGGCAGAGCGCTTGCGTGGGCGGGGGCGGGACTTCGCCGGTCAGACAGAATTTGAGTTGCCGGTCGAAATGGTCGATGAGCCGTCCGGCGGCGATGTCCCGTTCCAGGGTATAGCGCCACAGGGCCAGGCGTGAAGTCTCGTCGGCCAGTTCCAGGCTGCCGACACCGGCATGGTCGCGACGGGTCAGTACCATGCCGGAATGGAACGGGTGGCTTTGCCATTCAGCACCGTCAGCGGTGCGCGCCAGCAGGCGGCGGTCGGTCAGCGCGATCAGGCCGTGGGAGTAGCGCAGGTGCGCGTCGAGGTCGATTTCCAGCCAGGCCAGGAGGGTTTCGCCCTGGCTCAGTTGCCGCTCAAGGGGCCCTTGCCAGACTTCCGGCAAGGGAATCGGCGAGGCGGTCAGCAGGGGAATCGAAGGGGAAGGGGTGGCGGTGGGGTGTGGCGTAAGGGGGGTCTGCATTGCGGAAAGGCTCGGCCTGAAATGTCCGTAAAAA
>CAYMYD010000013.1:12506-21750 GCA_964394535.1 uncultured Propionivibrio sp.
TGGCGTAAGGGGGGTCTGCATTGCGGAAAGGCTCGGCCTGAAATGTCCGTAAAAAGGGAGTATACCCGCGTTTCCGGGCATCCATGCAGCAATGAACGCAGAACCTGGCATTCAGGTTTACGTCATGACGGGCACGTAAATTCTGGCCTTTGATTTCCTTTGCGTCAAAAAAGTTCAATAAAAGTTCAAAAATTGCTTGATGTTGAGAATAGTTGTTAATACAATTCTCAACAATCGTCTGTCTGGTTTTGGACTGACCTGTCAGAAGCGGCGGGTGAGGACTGTCGGAGAGCTTTCGGCACTGGCCGATTTCCAAAGGAACAAACAAATCTTCCGGTGATCGTTTCGGTTACCGGAGGGCGAATTTTCAGGTTGAAAAGAAGCAGGTACATGAAGCGTATCGTTTCCGCCGTCCCCGGACGGCTTCGCATCAAGGATCATCAATTCGCCGATGAGGCTGTTGTCGAGCGGGTTGTGGCCGAACTGAAAGCGCATTTGCCGGTGAACGGTGTGCGTGCCAATGCGCGCGCAGGCAGTGTGGTGATCAGCTACCCCGTAAGCAAGATTTCGCCGGAGGACATGCGGCGTCGTACCGGAGAGATCCTTGGACGCTTGCTGGGTCGGGGCAGTCGGGCACGCGGCCGTTCCGTGCGCCTGCACCTCAACCAGGCCTCCAAAGTGATCGGGGTAGGCAGTCTGGCGGCTTCGCTGGCTTTTGCGCTTACCCGCTACAAACAACTGCACATTGTCACCGGCTGGGTTTTTGTTGCCAGCGTTGTGGTGCACATGGCCGTCTTCCGGCGCACCCTGTTGAAGTGAAGATGATGATGAACAAGATGAACCTGCACGAACAATTTCAAACCTTGGCGGCCTGTATCGAAATCGTTCACCACATTCCGGGCCGTATCCGCTTGCGCCTGGCAGTGGATGAATCATTTGCCTCCGATATCCCGTTGCAATCCCTGCTCGGTCAGGTCAGCGATTTCAAAAAAGCGCTGAACGGTGTGCCTGCCATCCGTTCGGTGCGTGTCAATGCCTTGGCTCGCTCCTGTACCGTCGAGTATGATCCCCGGGCTGTTCCGGCGCAGGCCTGGGTGGACTTCATTCATGGCGTGCACAGTCCGGCAGCCGATGTGCTGCGCCAGACGATCGCTGAAAAGTATGCGGAGGTCGCTGGTGGGTAGCCGGGGGCGGGCCGCCTGTCAGGCCCTGGGCATCTTTGCGCCCCTGCTCGCCAGTACCGTGCCGACGCTGGTTTTTGGTCTGTTGTTCGGTGGTGCGGTGGCTTATGTGTTGAAAAACGAAACTCCAACGAAACGAAAGGAAAACTGAAATGTTCCCATTGATTCCCTTTGCTGTCGGTATCCTGACCGGTGTTGCAGCCGTCAAGCTGGTGCGTAACGAGAAGGCCAAAAAAGGTCTGGAAAGCGCGCAGGAGCGTTTGCAGAGCGCCACGGTGAGCGGCCTGGCCGCCATCGAGCAATCCTCGGCACGCCTGCGTCATCGTCTGGAAGCCCCGAATGAAGCGGAAACGTCCGTGGAAGACGTGGGCGAGGAAGATGCCGTGGTGGAGGCCAAGCCAGCCGCCCGGCGCCGTGCTCCGGCCAAAAAAGCGGCAGCGGAAGCGGCGGAATGATGCCGTCGTCCTCATCCCCTGTGGCGCGGGATGAACATCCTGCGCTGTTCTCGACCTCCCGTGATGCCTGTGAGGGCTTCCTGTGCAGCTTCTTCGCGGCTGGTCTGATCGCTGCTGCCAGCACGGCAGGGCGCAAGGAGACCCTGCGGCTGGCGCTGAAAAGCGGCACGGCGATGGCGGCGGGCGTGGTGGCCACGAAAGCCGTTTCCCGACGCGACTATGGCAAGGCGCTGGTCGCCGTGGCGGGTGGCGCGGCCGGTCTGCGCACCATTGATTACCTGTTCTCCAAATCAACCCAACCTGGAAAGGAAAACTCATGAGTACGACCGAAGCCAAAGCCATGACCAAAAAACAGGTCAAAAAAATGTTGAAGAAGGCCATGCAGAAGGCGGCCAGCGAAGCCAGCCAGAAGCAGGCGGCCAGCGCTACGGCGACACACAGCCATGCACCCGAGAACGCGCCGCGTCTCGAAAAGAACCGCACGAACACCAATTTCCTCACCGGCCTGGGCCTGCCCGCTGATCTGCTGTCCGGCCATACCCAGCAATTCATCCTCGGTGCGCTGCTTGGTGCTGGTGCCGCCTACGTGCTGGCTGACGAAGAAATGCGCAAGAAAATCATGAAGTCGGCGATGAAGATGTACGCCAGCGTGACCGGTGGCGTCGAAGAGTTCAAGGAACAGGTCTCCGATCTCAAGGCCGAGATTGCGGCCGAACACGGTCTCTGATGCAAACCGCAACCTGGTTCGCCCGGCTTGACCCGGTTCACCGGACGTATAACCGTGTGCGCTGGCGTTACGCTTGCCACGCGGATGCGCCGCAATCCGGCAAGGATATCGCCCTGGCGGCGAAGAATCTGCCCGGTGTGCACGATGCCCGCGCCAATCCCGGCGCTCGCTCGCTGATCGTCGAGTTTGACGAAAAGCTGACCAGTCCGGAAAAACTGGCCCGTCAACTCCTGGCCCTGTCACCGCCGAAGTCCCTGCCGATCGACAGCCAGGATAGAGCCGGCAAACCGGCGTTGACCGCGGTGGCCACGAGCCTGTCGGCCCTGCTGCTGACGCAGTGGCTGCCGGAAAACCTGAAGCGTCCGGTCACCCTGGCGGCCACGGCACCGCAGATCCATGCGTCCTTTGCCGACCTTTTCGAGCACGGTCTGACCTCGCATGTGCTGGAAGGCGTTGCTGTTTCCATCTCGATTGCGCGCCAGGACTATCTCGCTGCCAATGCCACCAACTTCATGCTGGCGCTGGGCGAGTATCTGGAAGAATCCATTGCCCGCCGTTCGCACGATCTGCTGAAACGCCTGATTAACCCGGTCAGCGATGAAGTGTGGATCGAAGATCACGGGGTTGAGCGGCTCACCCCGGCCAGCGAAGTGAAAGTCGGTGATACGGTGATCGTCGCCACCGGCACGATCATCCCCATTGACGGCACGGTGCTTTCCGGCGAGGCGACGATCAACGAGGCCTCGATGACTGGCGAAAGCAACCCCGTCACCAAGGCGCGCGGCGACATGGTGTTGTCCGGTACGCTGGTCGAAGAAGGGCGGCTGCGCGTTTATGCCGAGCATGTCGGTCACAAGACCGCTGCCGCACGCATCGCCGAATACGTCGAACAATCGCTCAACGCCAAGAGCGAGGCACAACTGAAAGCCTCACACCTCGCGGATCGGCTGGTGCCGCTGGTGCTGGGACTTGCCGGGGCAACCCGCCTCTTTACCGGCGACTGGGAACACACCGCCTCCGTCCTGCAGGCCGATTATTCCTGCGCGCTCAAGCTGGCGACGCCGGTGGCCTTCAAGTCGGCGATGTATTCGGCCGGGCGCAACGGCATCCTGATCAAGGGCGCAACCGCGCTCGAACGCCTAGCAGAAGCCGATACCTTTGTCTTCGACAAGACCGGCACGCTGACCACCGGCGACCTGGAAGTCACCGACTCCATCGCGCTTGACCCGGCTTTCTCGTCAGACGAACTCCTCTGTCTTGCCGCGTCGGTCGAGGAGCATTATTTCCATCCGTTGGCAGCAGCGGTCGTTTCTGCGGCCCGCGACTGCGGAAAACACTTCGATCATACCGAAGTCGAATTTGTCGTCGCGCACGGCGTGGCGAGTGAAATCGACGGCAAACGCGTCGTCATCGGCTCGCGCCATTTCATCGAGGACGATGAAAAGATCAAGGTGGCCGGGCACGAAGCGCTCATCGAAAAGCTCTACGGCGAAGGCAAGACCTTGCTCTACGTTGGCCTTGGCGGCAAGCTGATCGGCCTCCTGGCGATGAAGGACCTCGTGCGCGAGGACGCGGCAGAGACCATCCGTCGCCTGCATTCGCTGGGTGTGAAACGCATCCTGATGCTGACCGGCGATCACCATGACCGCGCCGCCGAGCTGGCAAAAACCCTGGGTATCGACGAGTTCCACGCCCAGTTGCTACCGGCCGACAAGGCGGCGATCATCGAGCGACTGGGCGCTGAGGGCGCACGCATCGCCTTTGTCGGTGACGGCATCAACGATGCACCGGCGCTTTCCGGGGCAAACGTTGGCATCGCCATGCAGAAAGGGGCCGAAATCGCCCGCATGTCGGCCGACATCGCGCTGCTCGATGACAGCATTGCGCATATTGCCGATGCCAAGGAGATCGCCAACGAGACGATGCGCCTCATCACCAGCAACTACCGCATGACGGTGGGTCTCAATACCGCCATCCTGGCTGCGGCGGCACTGGGTAACCTGAGTCCGGTCCTGGCTTCGACGATGCACAATGGCGTCACCATCGGTATCCTGCTCAATGCCCTGACGCGTGGGAAAAAGCTGGCCGCAAACACCCGGGCCGAAAAGACATAAAGCCTCGTTTCCGGGAGATTGCTATTCGCCCAGTTTCCCCATAATTTTCGCCAAGCGACGCTGCTTGGATTATGCTGCTACCTGTCTGCATGCGCTTCCACAGGCTGTCGCATTGAATATTGATTACGGAGGAAACATGGAAAGCAAAAGAATCGCCGTTATCGCCGGTGACGGCATTGGCAAGGAAGTGATGCCGGAAGGCTTGCGTTGTCTTGAGGCCGCCGCCCGCCGTTACGGTATCCGCTTTCAGTGGGATGAGTTCGACTGGGACTGCGACTACTATTTGAAGCACGGCACGATGATGCCCGAGGACTGGAAGCAGCAGATCGGCGGGCACGATGCCATCTTCTTCGGTGCTGTCGGCTGGCCGGAGAAAGTGCCGGATCACGTTTCGTTGTGGGGGTCGCTGCTCAAGTTCCGGCGTGAGTTCGACCAGTACGTGAACCTGCGTCCGGCTCGCCTGATGCCGGGCGTACCGTCGCCGCTGGCTGGCCGGAAACCGGGCGACATCGATTTCTACATCGTGCGCGAAAACACCGAAGGCGAATATTCGAGCGTCGGCGGGCGCATGTTTGAAGGTACCGAGCGCGAGTTTGTCGTGCAGGAGAGCGTGTTTACCCGCACCGGCGTGGATCGGGTGATCCGTTTTGCCTACGAACTGGCGATGAAGCGCCCGAAAAAACACCTGACTTCAGCGACCAAATCGAACGGCATTTCGATTTCCATGCCCTTCTGGGACGAGCGTTTTGCCGAGATCGGCAAGGAATACCCGGAGATTCGCACCGACAAGTATCACATCGACATTCTGACGGCGAATTTCGTCCGCCATCCGGACTGGTTCGACGTCATCGTCGCCTCCAACCTCTTTGGCGACATTCTTTCCGACCTCGGGCCAGCCTGTACCGGCACCATCGCCATTGCGCCCTCGGCCAACCTCAACCCGGAGCGCAAGTTTCCTTCGTTGTTCGAGCCGGTGCATGGCTCGGCCCCCGATATTTATGGCAAGGGAATCGCCAACCCGGTCGGGCAGATCTGGGCGGGCTCGATGATGCTTTCTCACCTCGGCTATCCGCAAGCGGCTGCCTGTGTGCTTCAGGCGATCGAAACCGTCCTGGCCGAAGGACCGCGTACCCCGGATATGGGCGGCAAGGCCAGCACCTCGGACGTTGGCAAGGCGATTGCGTCGGTGATTGAATCGGCAGGGCGCTGAAGGGCTGAACCTGAAAACCTCTGTTATTCACCGCAAAGGCGCAAAGAGCGCAAAGGACGCAAAGAAAAACAAGGACTTGCCGGAAGTGCCTGAAGGTTCTGTCATGCACCTTTTGGGTGAGTGGTCAAAGCTTTGTAAGCTTTTGTTCCCTTTGCGATCTTTGTACCTTCGCGCCTTTGCGGTGAGGATTTCAGGGTGAATTTCGCCCTTACTCGAACTCGATGATGACCTGATCGACCGCCAGGCTTTCACCCGGCTGGGCGGCGATCCGTTTCACCTTGCCGTCCTTTTCGGCCTTGAGGATGTTTTCCATCTTCATGGCTTCGATAATTGCCAGCTTTTCGCCGACACGCACTTCCTGCCCCTCATGCACGGTGAGTTCGCGCAGCAGGCCGGGCATCGGCGAGAGCAGGAATTTTGACAGGTCCGGGGCCGGTTTTTCCGGCATCAGCGCCAGCAGGCGGTCGGCCTTGGCGGTGATTACCGTCGCCTTGACCTGCTTGCCGTGATGGGTGATGCGGTAATTCATCCCGGAACGCTCGACCTGCATGCAGATCGGCTGGCCGTTGCAGGTGCCACGGAAGATGAGGTCGCGGAACAGCCAGTCAGAGACAATATCGTAGGTTTTCTCGCCGTCGACCGTTGTCAGGCTGTAACCGCCGGGAATGGTCTCGACATTGAAAGCGTATTGCCGACCTTCCATCAACACCACCCAGCCCTTGCCGACCTGGCGCTGATGGCCGGGAAGCTGGTTGCTGATCGTCACGGCGCGGTCGATGTAGCGGCGGCGGGTAAAAATGGCGATGGCGGCGAGCAGGTTGAGGTCTTCGTGCGGCACGTCGGCAGCAACGAGACCGTGCGGATATTCCTCGGTGATGAAGGCGGTGGTGAAAACCCCCGCATTGAACACCGGATGGCGCATCAGCGCTGCCTGGAAGGTGGTGTTGGAGCTGACGCCGCGAATCAGGAAGGCGTTGAGTGCCTCGCTCATGCGCGCGATGGCCTGCTGGCGGGTATCACCGTGGCAGATCAGCTTGGCGATCATTGAATCGTAGTGCATCGAGATTTCGCCGCCGTCGTACACGCCGGTATCGACGCGCACCTTGCCTTCTTCCGTCGGCGGCGGGCTAAAGCGCACCAGTCGGCCGGTGGAGGGCAGAAAACCGCGTGTCGGGTCTTCGGCGTTGATCCGGCACTCGATGGCCCAGCCGTTCGGCTTGATGTCTGCCTGCGTGAAAGGCAGTTTTTCGCCTGCGGCGACGCGAATCATCAACTCGACAAGGTCAAGGCCGGTGATCATTTCAGTGACCGGATGCTCGACCTGCAAGCGGGTGTTCATTTCCAGGAAGTAGAAGGACTTGTCGGCACCGACGACAAATTCGACCGTCCCGGCGCTCTGGTAATTGACCGCCTTGGCCAGCGCCACGGCCTGTTCGCCCATCGCCTTGCGGATCGTTTCATCGATGAAGGGTGAGGGCGCTTCTTCGAGCACCTTCTGGTGACGGCGCTGGATCGAGCATTCGCGTTCGAGCAGGTAGCAGGTGTTACCGAAGGCGTCGGCAATGATCTGGATTTCGATGTGGTGCGGGCCTTCGATGAATTTTTCGATGAACACGCGATCATCGCCGAAGCTGTTGCGCGCCTCATTGCGGCAGGCATCGTAGCCTTCGGCGGCTTCGGCGTCGTTCCAGGCGACGCGCAGCCCCTTGCCACCGCCCCCGGCAGAAGCCTTGATCATGATCGGGTAGCCGATATTCCGGGCGATGTCGACGGCTTTTTCGACCGATTCAATCGTGTCGTTATAGCCGGGGATGGTGTTAACCCCGGCGGCCTTGGCAAGACGCTTGGATTCGATCTTGTCGCCCATCGCGGCGACGGATTGATGCTTGGGGCCGATGAAGACGATGCCGTTTTCTTCCAGCCGCCGTGAAAATTCATGGTTTTCCGAGAGGAAACCGTAGCCCGGATGCACCGCCTCCGCACCGGTTTCCTTGCAGGCAGCGATGATCTTGTCGATGCACAGATAGGATTCCCGCGACGCAGCAGGGCCGATGCACACCGCCTCATCGGCGGAATAAACATGTAGCGAAGCCTTGTCGGCCTCGGAATAAACGGCGACCGTGGCAATGCCCAGACGTTTGGCGGTTTTGATCACGCGGCAGGCAATTTCGCCGCGATTGGCGATCAGGATTTTCTTGAACATGGAGTTTTCCCTTCGCTTACAGCGGAATGTTGCCGTGTTTACGCCACGGATTTTCCAGCGTCTTGTTACGCAGCATGGCCAGCGACCGGCAGATGCGCTTGCGTGTCTCGTGCGGCATGATCACATCGTCAATGAAGCCGCGCGCACCGGCGACAAAGGGGTTGGCGAACTTTTCCTTGTATTCGGCTTCACGTCGGGCGAGTTTGGCCGGGTCGTTCTTTTCCTCACGGAAGATGATCTCGACCGCGCCCTTGGGCCCCATGACAGCGATTTCCGCTGACGGCCAGGCGAGATTCACGTCGCCGCGCAGGTGTTTCGAGGCCATCACGTCGTAAGCGCCGCCGTAAGCCTTGCGCGTGATCACCGTGACTTTCGGCACCGTGCATTCGGCGTAGGCGTAGAGCAGCTTGGCCCCGTGCTTGATGATGCCGCCGTATTCCTGTGCGGTGCCGGGCATGAAGCCGGGAACATCAACAAAGGTGACAATCGGGATGTTGAAGGCATCGCAAAAGCGCACGAAGCGCGCCGCCTTGATCGAACTCTTGATGTCCAGACAACCGGCCAGCACCAGCGGCTGATTGGCGACAAAGCCTACCGGCGCACCGGACATGCGGCCAAAGCCGATGACGATATTTTTGGCGTAATCGGGCTGCAACTCGAAGAAATCGCCGTCATCGACGACCTTGTGGATCAGTTCCTTGATGTCGTAAGGCTGGTTGGCGCTCGTCGGCACCAGGGTGTCGAGCGAATGATCGAGGCGGTCGGCCGGATCCTGCGCTGTCCAGGTCGGCGGCGATTCCTTGTTGCTGCCGGGCAGGAAGCCAACGAAGCGGCGCAGCACCAGCATCGCCTCGACGTCGTTCTCGAAAGCCAGGTCAGCGACCCCGGAACGGCTGGTGTGACAGACCGCGCCGCCCAGCTCTTCTGCCGTGACCTCTTCGTGCGTGACGGTTTTGACCACTTCCGGCCCGGTCACAAACATATAGGACGAATCCTTGACCATGAAGATGAAGTCGGTAATCGCCGGACTATAGACCGCACCACCGGCGCACGGCCCCATGATCACCGAAATCTGGGGAATCACACCGGAAGCCAGCACGTTGCGCTGGAACACATCGGCGTACCCGGCCAGTGAATCGACGCCTTCCTGGATGCGCGCCCCACCGGAATCATTGAGGCCGATCAGCGGCGCGCCGACCTTCATGGCGTGATCCATCAGCTTGCAGATTTTTTGCGCGTGGGCTTCGGAAAGAGAGCCGCCCAGTACGGTGAAATCCTGCGAAAAAACGAAGATCAGCCGTCCGTTGATGGTGCCGTAGCCGGTCACCACCCCGTCGCCGGGGATGACCTGACT
>CAYMYD010000014.1:0-21461 GCA_964394535.1 uncultured Propionivibrio sp.
CCTCATCGCGATTCTTTTCATCCTGTTTGACCTTGAAGTGGCCTTTCTAGTCCCGTGGGCATCAATCTTCAAGGAAATCGTGCACACTGATTCGCTCAAGTGGTTCGGCTTCATCGAAATGCTGGTGTTTCTTGTCATCCTGACCGTGGGCTACGTCTATGCCTGGGCCAAGGGTGCGCTGGATTGGGAGTGAATAGATAATGGGTATTGAAGGCATTCTCCAGGAAGGCTTCATCACCACCACGGCGGACAAGCTGATCAATTACATGCGTACCGGCTCGATGTGGCCGGTGACCTTTGGTCTGGCCTGTTGCGCGATTGAGATGATCCATACCGGTTGTTCACGCTATGACCTGGATCGCTTCGGCATCATCTTCCGGCCGAGTCCGCGTCAGTCCGACGTGATGATCGTCGCTGGAACGCTGACCAACAAGATGGCTCCGGCCCTGCGCAAGGTCTATGACCAGATGCCCGAGCCGCGCTGGGTGCTCTCCATGGGCTCCTGTGCCAATGGCGGCGGTTACTATCACTATGCTTATTCTGTGGTTCGCGGTTGCGACCGCATCATTCCGGTCGATATCTACGTGCCGGGTTGCCCGCCGACTTCGGAAGCCCTGCTGTATGGCCTCTTTCAGCTGCAAAAGAAGATCTGCCGTACCAGCACGATTGCCAGAACCACAACGATTGCCCGATAACCGCGTCCGGAGTCTCTTTACATGTCCGTCAAGCTTGAAACGCTGAGCCAGAATCTGCAAAAGCATCTCGGTGACCGGATCGTGGCGATGCAGCTCGCGCTCGGTGAGGTCAGTATTGATGTCGATATTGCCAATTACCAGGAAGTCATGCAGTTGCTCCGTGACGAACAGGAATTGTGTTTCGAGGAACTGATCGACCTTTGCGGTATCGATTACCTGACCTACGGCAAGACGCCCTGGACGGGGAAACGCTTTGCAGTGGTCGTCCACCTGCTTTCGATCACCCATAACTGGCGTTTGCGCATCCGCTGTTTCACTACTGACGATGATTTTCCTTCCATGCCGTCGCTGATTTCGGTGTGGAATTCGGTGAACTGGTTCGAGCGCGAAGCTTTTGATCTTTACGGCATCGTCTTCCCGGGGCATCCCGATCTGCGCCGGATTTTGACCGACTATGGTTTCATCGGTCATCCTTTCCGCAAGGATTTCCCGATTTCAGGTTATGTCGAGATGCGTTACGATCCTGAGCAAAAGCGCGTGGTTTACGAGCCGGTGAGCATTGAGCCGCGTGAAAACACACCGCGGATCGTTCGCGAAGAGAATTACGGGGACGTGGAAAATGCCTGATATCCAGAATTACACGATCAATTTCGGCCCACAGCACCCGGCCGCACACGGTGTGTTGCGCATGGTGCTGGAAATGGACGGCGAAGTGGTGCAGCGCGCTGATCCACACATCGGCTTGTTGCACCGGGCGACCGAAAAACTCGCTGAAAGCAAGACCTGGCTGCAGGCGCTGCCCTACATGGATCGTCTCGACTACATGTCGATGCTGTGCAGCGAACATGCCTACTGTCTGGCCGTCGAGCGGATGCTGGGCATCGAAGTGCCGATCCGTGCCCAGTACATCCGCGTGATGTTCGATGAAATCACGCGCATCCTGAGCCACCTGATGTTTATCGGTTCGCACGGCCTTGACGTCGGCGCTCTGACCATGATGCTTTACGCCTGCCGCGAACGTGAAGATCTGATGGATTGCTATGAGGCGGTTTCCGGTTCGCGCTGGCACGCGGCTTACTATCGTCCGGGCGGTGTTTACCGCGATGTGCCGGACACCATGCCGCAGTACAAGGAGTCGAAGTGGAAGAACGGGGCCAAGCTCAAGGCGCTGAATGAAGCACGTAGCGGCTCATTGCTGGATTTCCTCGACGATTTCGTGGTGCGCTTCCCGAAGCGGGTGGATGATTACGAAAACCTGCTGACGGACAACCGTATCTGGAAGCAGCGCCTGGTCAGTGTCGGTGTCCTTCCGCCCGAGCGGGCCCTGCAGCTTGGCTGCTCCGGTGCCATGCTGCGCGGTTCGGGGATTGCCTGGGACGTGCGCAAGAAACAGCCTTACGCTGTCTATGACCAGATTGATTTTGATATTCCGGTCGGTGTGACCGGCGACTGCTATGCCCGTTATCTGGTGCGGGTGAACGAAATGCGCCAGTCGACGCGGATCATCAAGCAGTGTGTCGACTGGCTGCGTGCCAATCCCGGCCCGGTGATGTCCAGCAACTACAAGGTATCGCCGCCACCCCGTGCCAGCATGAAGACGAACATGGAAGATCTGATCCATCACTTCAAGCTGTGCAGCGAGGGGATTCATGTTCCGGAAGGGCAGGTGTATTCATGCGTCGAGCACTCGAAGGGCGAATTTGGCGTCTATCTGGTTTCCGATGGTGCCAACAAGCCTTATCGCTTGAAGGTGCGTTCGCCGTGTTACACCCACTTGTCGACGATGAATGAGATGGTGCGTGGACACATGCTGGCCGACGTCGTGGCGATTGTCGGCACATTGGACATCGTTTTTGGTGAGATTGACCGCTGATGCTGACCCCAGAATCCTTCAAGAAGATTGATCGCGAGATCGCCAAGTATCCGGCAGACCAGAAACAGTCGGCCGTGATGGCGGCTTTGGCCATTGCCCAGGAAGAATTGGGCTGGCTGTCCAGCGAAGCGATCGAATGCGTCGCCAACTACCTTGAAATGCCCCCGATGGCGGCGTACGAGGTGGCGAGTTTCTACAACATGTACGACCTCAAGCCGGTCGGCAAATACAAGCTGACGGTATGTACCAACCTGCCGTGCATGCTCTCCGGCGGGGTTGATGCGGCCGAGTATCTCAAGCAGAAACTCGGGGTTGGCTTCAACGAAACCACGGCAGACGGCAAGTTCACGCTCAAGGAAGGCGAGTGCATGGGCGCTTGCGGCGATGCGCCGGTGATGATCGTCAATAACCGTCGCATGTGTAACTGCATGCAGCCTGGAGAGATCGACAAACTGCTGGCGGAGCTCGAATAATGGCGATTCTGGGTGCGATCAAGCCAATGCTGACCGTCGGTCTCGACGGTGACAACGCCTGGCGGCTGGCGGATTACGTCAAGCGCGGTGGTTACGAGGCGCTGAAGAAAATCCTCGCGGAAAAGATTCCGCCTGCCCAGGTGATTGATGAGGTCAAGAAATCCTCGCTGCGTGGGCGTGGCGGTGCCGGTTTCCCGACCGGTCTCAAATGGAGCTTCATGCCCAAGGATTTCAAGGGCGACAAATACATCGTCTGCAATACGGACGAGGGCGAGCCGGGCACGTTCAAGGATCGGGACATCCTGCGCTACAACCCGCATTCGGTGATCGAAGGCATGGTCATTGCCGCCTATGCGGTTGGCGCGGTGCGTGGTTACAACTATATTCACGGCGAAATCTGGGAGATCTACCAGCGTTTCGAGGAAGCGCTGGATGAGGCGCGGGCCGCCGGTCTGATTGGCCAGAACATTCTGGGTTCCGGGTTTGGTTTCGAGCTTTTTGCCCACCACGGCTACGGGGCCTACATCTGCGGCGAGGAATCGGCGCTGCTCGAATCGATCGAGGGCAAGAAGGGCCAGCCGCGCTTCAAGCCGCCGTTCCCGGCCAATGTCGGCCTCTACGGCAAACCGACGACGATCAACAACACCGAAACCTTCGGTTCGATTCCCTTCATCTTCAAGCATGGGCCGGAAGCCTATCTGGAAGCGGGGAAACCCAATAACGGCGGCACCAAGCTCTTTTCGGTCTCGGGACACGTCAACCGCCCCGGCAACTACGAGATTCCGCTCGGCACGCCCTTTGCCACCCTGCTTGAAATGGCCGGAGGCATGCGTGAAGGGCGCAAGCTGAAAGCCTGCATCCCCGGCGGTTCTTCGTCACCGATGTTGCCTGCCAGCATCATCATGGACTGCACGATGGACTACGACAGCATCAGCAAGGCAGGTTCGATGCTCGGTTCCGGCGCGGTCATCGTCATGGATGAAACCACCTGTGTGGTGCGGGCGCTGGATCGCCTGTCCTATTTCTATCACGAAGAGTCCTGCGGGCAATGCACTCCGTGTCGTGAAGGCACACACTGGCTGTACCAGATCGTGCATCGGATCGAAAACGGCGAGGGGAGGGCGGAAGACCTTGATCTCCTGACCAGCCTGACCGGCAACATCATGGGGCGCACCATCTGCGCGCTCGGCGATGCGGCGGCGATGCCGGTACAAGGTTTCCTCAAGCATTTCCGCGACGAATTTGCGTACCACATTGAACACAAGAAGTGTCTTGTCCCGCGTGAGGTTCAGCGCATGGGCAGCGGCTTCTTCAAGGCAAGGGTCTAGGGTAGCGACATGCTAGATATCGAAATCGACGGCAAAGCAACGCAGGTACCTGCGGGAAGCACCATCATGGATGCCGCCCGGGGGCTTGGCGTCTATATCCCGCATATCTGCTATCACAAGAAATTGTCCATCGCGGCCAGTTGCCGGATGTGTCTGGTGCAAGTCGAAAAAGCACCGAAACCGCTGCCCGCCTGTGCGACACCGGTGACGCCGGGAATGAAGGTGCAGACGCACTCTGAACTCGCGGTCAAGGCCCAGAAGGGCGTGATGGAGTTCCTGCTGATCAATCACCCGCTTGATTGCCCAATCTGCGATCAGGGCGGCGAGTGCATGCTGCAGGATCTGGCAGTCGGCTATGGTGGTTGCAGCTCGCGTTATCAGGAACCCAAGCACGTTGTCTTCCACAAGGAAGCCGGACCGCTGATCTCGATGCAGGAAATGTCGCGTTGCATCCATTGCACCCGCTGCGTCCGCTTCGGGCAGGAAATTGCCGGAATCATGGAACTCGGCATGGCCAACCGCAATGTGCATTCGGAAATCCAGACCTTTGTCGGACGCAGTGTGGATTCCGAACTCTCGGGCAACATGATCGATCTGTGTCCGGTCGGTGCGCTGACTTCCAAGCCCTTCCGTTACTCGGCCAGAAGCTGGGAAATGGCGCGGCACAAAGGCATCAGTCCGCACGACAGCCTGGGCAGCAATCTCTCCGTGCAGGTCAGGCGAAACGAGGTGATGCGTGTTGTGGCGCGTGAGAACGAGGAAATCAACGAGTGCTGGATTTCCGACAAGGATCGCTTCTCCTACGAAGGCCTGAATGCCTACGGGCGCTTGCAGAAACCCGCCGTGCGGGTTGGCGGCAAACTGCTCGAAGTCGAATGGCAGGTCGCGCTGGATTACGTCGCCAATGGTCTCAAGGACATTGCCAGAACGCATGGCGGCGAATCGATTGCCGCGCTGGCATCGCCGCATTCCACCCTGGAAGAACTCTATCTCCTGCAGAAGCTGACGCGTGGCCTGGGTTCGGGCAGCGTCGATTTCCGTCCGCGTCGCCGTGATTTTTCCAGTGACGGCAAACGTGCCGGGACGCCGTGGCTGGGCCTGAAGCTCAGCGAAATCAAGGATCTCGACGCCGCACTGGTGCTTGGCAGCTTCCTGCGCAAGGATCACCCCTTGTTTGCCCAGCGCTTGCGCCAACTGGCGAAAAAGCAGGGTAAGGTCAGTCTGGTTTCGGTCAGCGGCGACGATCCGCTGATCAATCTGCACGCCCGGATCACCGTTTCCCCGGCACATCTGCCGCTGGTGCTGGCGGCGGTTGTCAAGGCGGCAGCGCAACTCAAAGGGCAAGCGGTTCCGGCAGGGCTTGAAGCCGTTGAACCCTGTGCCGAGAGCCAGCGGATTGCCGAAAGCCTCGTTGCTGGTGAAAAGCGTGCGATTTTCCTCGGCAACGTCGCCGAGCAGAGTGCCCAAGCCGGACAACTGCACGTTCTGGCGGATGAACTGGCCCGCCTGACCGGTGCCAGCCTCGGTTTCATTGGCGAAGCGGCGAACAGCGTTGGCGGTTATGTCGCCGGTGCCCTGCCGACGGCGCTCAATGCTTACGAAATGTTTGCCCAGCCGCGCCAGGCCTATGTGCTGCTTGGTATCGAGCCGGAACTGGATTGCCACAACCCGCAACAGGCGCTTGCAGCGATCAGACAGGCGTCGCTGGTGGTCATGCTGACGCCCTTCATCCATCCGGCGGCGCTTGAATACGCCGATGTGCTGTTGCCGGTATCGCCCTTCAGCGAAACCTCGGGAACCTTTGTGAACACCGAAGGACGGGCGCAATCATTCAACGGTGCCTGCCGTCCGCTGGGCGAAACGCGTCCGGGCTGGAAGGTGCTGCGTGTTCTCGGCAACCTGGTCGGGTTGCCCGGTTTTGATTACGAATCCAGCGAAGCGGTGCGTCAGGCAATCCTCCCGTCGGCAACGGAATTTGTCGATGGCCTGAATAGCGGCATCAGTGGCTTGGCATTGGCCCCCCTGGGCGCTGCCGAAGGTTTGCAGCGCATTGCCGATGTGCCGATTCACTTTGCCGATCCCTTGGTGCGCCGGGCAGCGGCATTGCAGACAACCCGCGATGCCATGGCACCGCAGGCACGGATCAACGCCGCCACGCTGGCGAAATTGTCCCTGAGCGACGGGGCTGCCGTGCGTGTCCGGCAAGGCGAAGGCGAAGCCCTGCTGACGGCGATGCGGGATGAAAACGTACCGGATGACTGTGTTCGCGTTGCTGCGGCACACGCCTCGACGGCGGCGCTCGGTGATATGTTCGGAACGATCAACGTGGAGCATGCATGATGGTGGAGACGCTACAGCAACTGCTGCCGGGTTTTCTCATCCCTTGGCTTGACCAGGGAATCCAGCTCGGGCAGTCGTTTTTCGGCGCGTACTGGGAAGGTCTGCTGGCCGGGGTGTGGGCGCTGATCAAGGTGATGCTGCTGATCGCCCCGCTGATGGGGGTGATCGCCTACGCCACCTATGGCGAACGCAAGGTGCTCGGTTCACTGCAGATTCGCGTCGGCCCGAACGTGGTCGGTCCCTGGGGACTTTTCCAGCCGCTGGC
The DNA here is from genome assembly GCA_964394535.1 of uncultured Propionivibrio sp. Taxonomy (GTDB): domain Bacteria; phylum Pseudomonadota; class Gammaproteobacteria; order Burkholderiales; family Rhodocyclaceae; genus Propionivibrio. The sequence continues at coordinate 6,975 of CAYMYD010000014.1, forward strand.
TGACGGCCTGAAGGTTTTCCTCAAGGAAATCGTCTTTCCGGCCAAGGCGGATCGCATTGTCTTCTTCCTCGCCCCGGTCATGTCGTTGGCCCCGGCGCTGGTCGCCTGGTCGGTCATTCCGTTCAATGACTTCCTGGTGGTGGCCAACATCAATGCCGGACTCCTCTTCATCTTGGCGATTACCTCGTTCAGCGTGTACGGCATCATCCTCGCCGGCTGGGCTTCCAACTCGCGTTACGCCTTCCTCGGTGGCATGCGTGCGGCCGCGCAGATGATTTCCTACGAAGTCGCGATGGGTCTCTCGCTGGTGGTCGTGCTGATGGTCTCCAACAGCCTGAACCTGGTCGATATCGTCCATGGTCAGTCGCAGGGCATCTTTGCCGGGATGGGGCTCAACTTCCTCTCGTGGAACTGGCTGTGCCTCCTGCCGATGTTTGTCATCTACCTCATTTCCATTTTCGTCGAATGCAACCGTTGCCCCTTTGACCTGGCCGAAGGTGAATCGGAAATCATCGGCTATCACGTCGAATATTCCGGAATGGGCTTTGCCGTCTTCCAGTTGGCCGAATACTCGGCGATGCTGCTCGGTTGTACGCTGGTTGCCTTGCTTTTCCTTGGCGGCTGGTTGTCGCCGGTCGGCTTCCTGCCGGACAGCGCGCTGTGGTTCTTTGCCAAGATTCTTGCCGTCCTGTTCCTGTTCTACTGGGTACGCGGTACTTATCCGCGCTATCGTTACGACCAGATCATGCGACTCGGCTGGAAGGTATTCGTCCCCATTTGCCTCATCTGGCTGACCGTCGTCGGTTGCTGGATGATGAGCCCCTGGAACATCTGGAAGTGAGAGGCAAGAAATGGCTTCGATGAAGGAAATCCTCAACAGCCTCCTGCTTAAGGAACTGCTCAAGGGTTTGTCTGTGACCGGGCGGCATTTTTTCGAGCGCAAGATCACGGTTTTCTACCCTGAGGAAAAAACGCCCTTGAGTCCGCGTTTTCGCGGGCAGCACGCCCTGCGCCGTTATCCCAACGGTGAGGAACGCTGTATTGCCTGCAAATTGTGCGAGGCCGTTTGTCCGGCGATGGCCATCACCATTGAATCCGGCGAGCGTGTCGAAGCCAACGGGCAGAAATCCCGCCGTACCACACGTTACGATATTGACCTCAACAAGTGCATTTTCTGTGGTTTCTGCGAGGAAGCCTGCCCGGTCGACGCGATTGTCGAAACCCATGTGTTCGAGTATCACACCGAGACCAGTCAGGACCTTGTTTACACCAAGGACAAGCTGCTGGAAAACGGCGATCGTCATGAGACGGAAATCGCCGCGATCCGCGAAATTGAATCGAAATACCGCTAACAGGCGCTGATACGATGGAATTCAAGACCTTCGTTTTTTATGTTCTCGCCACCGTGCTGGTTTTTGCCAGTCTGCGGGTGGTGACCCTGCGTAATCCGGTTCACGCCGCGCTACATCTGATCCTGGCGTTTTTCAGCGCCAGCGGCATCTGGATTCTGTTACAGGCCGAGTTCCTGGCGATTGTCCTGGTGCTGGTCTATGTCGGTGCAGTGATGGTGCTGTTCCTGTTTGTCGTGATGCTGCTCGACATTGATCTGGCCCGCCTGCGTGAGGGTTTCTGGAGCTATCTGCCGATGGGGGCCATCGTTGCCCTGCTGATCGTCGGTGAAATGGGGCTGGTGCTGTACTCCCGCTTTGCCGGTGTTACGGAAGACATGGCGGTGCAGTCCGACGCTTCGTTCAGCAACGTCCAGGCGGTCGGGCGTCTGCTCTTTACCGAATACGTTTATCCGTTTGAGCTGGCTTCCGTCATCCTGCTGGTGGGGATTGTGGCGGCCGTGTCGCTGACTTTGCGCGGCAAACGGGCGAACAGCAAGGCGGTCAGCCCGTCCGAACAGGTTTTCGTCAAGGCGCAGGATTGTGTTCGTCTGCTCAAGATGCCTGCCGAAAAGCAGGACTGAACGAGGTCTGGCGCGTTTTGATTTTGAGGAATTGCATGTGATGGTTGCCGCTTTCGGCGCCGCATGGAAAGATTGACCGGGGAGACAAATGCTTACACTGTCCCATTTTTTGATACTTGGCGCGATCCTGTTTTCGGTCGGCATCGTCGGGATTTTCCTGAACCGGAAAAACCTGATCATCATCCTGATGTCGCTCGAACTGATACTGCTCGCGGTCAATACCAATTTCGTCGCGTTTTCGCACTATCTGCACGATCTGGCCGGGCAGGTTTTCGTCTTCTTCATTCTGGCCGTGGCAGCAGCCGAAGCGGCCATCGGCCTGGCGATTCTCGTCACGCTGTTCCGCAACCTGAAGACCATCCACGTGGATGATCTGGACAGCCTGAAGGGTTGAACATGGAAATGCAAAAACTCTATCTGCTGGTTCCCCTGGCTCCCCTGTTCGGGGCGCTTGTCGCCGGACTGTTCTGCCGGGTCTTGCCGCGCTGGCTGGCGCATACCGCCGCGATTGCCGGGGTGGCCACCGCCTTTGTTGCTTCACTGTTCATTTTCCAGGACGTGATGGCCGGTAACACCTTCAACGGCCCGGTCTACCAATGGCTGGCTTCCGGGGACTACCGCTTCGAGGTTGGCTTCCTGATCGATTCCTTGACGGTCACGATGATGCTGGTGGTGACCTTTGTCTCGCTCTGTGTGCATATCTACACCATCGGCTACATGCACGATGACCCTGGCTACAATCGTTTCTTCAGCTACATCGCCCTCTTCACCTTCTCGATGCTGATGCTGGTGATGAGCAACAACTTCATGCAGCTCTTCTTCGGCTGGGAAGCGGTCGGCCTCGTTTCCTACCTGCTGATCGGCTTCTGGTACACGCGTCCGACGGCGATTCTGGCCAACATGAAAGCCTTCCTGGTCAACCGCGTCGGTGACTTCGGTTTCCTGCTGGGCATCGGTCTGGTGCTGGCGAATTTCGGCAGCCTCGATTACGCCACCGTGTTTTCCAAGGCCCCGGCAATGGCCAGCACGACGATCAACATCTGGGGGGGCAGTGAATGGTCGCTGATGTCGGTGACCTGCATCCTGCTGTTCATCGGCGCCATGGGCAAATCGGCACAGGTTCCCCTGCACGTCTGGCTGCCCGATTCGATGGAAGGCCCGACGCCGATCTCGGCCCTGATCCACGCCGCGACAATGGTCACCGCCGGTATCTTCATGGTGGCGCGCATGTCGCCACTCTTCGAGCTTTCCGACACGGCACTGTCCTTCGTCATCATCATCGGCTCGATCACTGCGCTGTTCATGGGCTTCCTCGGCATCATCCAGAACGACATCAAGCGTGTGGTGGCCTATTCGACGCTCTCGCAGCTGGGTTATATGACGGTCGCGCTGGGGGCATCGGCCTACTCGGTGGCGATTTTCCACCTGATGACGCACGCCTTCTTCAAGGCGTTGCTGTTCCTTGCCGCCGGTTCGGTGATCATCGGCATGCACCATGACCAAGATATCCGCAACATGGGCGGCCTGCGCAAGTACATGCCGATCACCTGGCTGACTTCGCTGATCGGCTCGCTGGCACTGATCGGAACGCCGCTCTTTTCCGGCTTCTACTCCAAGGACATGATCATCGAAGCGGTCAAGTTCTCGACGGTTCCCGGTTCCGGATTTGCCTACTTCGCAGTGATGGCCGGGGTCTTCATTACCGCCTTCTACTCCTTCCGCATGTACTTCCTGGTGTTCCACGGCGAGGAGCGTTTCGGCAAGGCGCATCACGACGCGCATCACGGCGACGAGCACCATCACGGTCTGGCGCCCGGCCAGAAGCCGCACGAGACGCCGTGGGTGGTGACCCTGCCGCTGGTCATGCTGGCTGTTCCGGCGTTGTTCATCGGCTACTATGGTGTGCAGCCGATGCTCTTCGGCGACTATTTCCGTGGTGTCATTCACGTCAATGCGGCCAACCATTCGGCAATGCACGAATTGTCGCAACACTTCCACGGGGCCATGGCCATGGCACTGCACGCTTTCAGCACGCCGGTCTTCTGGCTGGCTCTGGCGGGTGTCGTCGTCTCCTGGTTCTTCTATCTGAAGCGCCCGGATATCCCGGAAAAGATCAAAAATTCGCTGACCCCGATCTATACCTTACTGGAAAACAAGTACTACTTCGACAAATTCAACGAAATTTTCCTCGCTGGCGGCGCACGCCTGATCGGCCGGGGACTGTGGAAGGGCGGCGATGCCGGGCTGATCGACGGGTTGATCGTTGGTGGTGCGGTGAGCGTGGTCGGCTGGATTTCAACAGTCGTCCGCTTCTTCCAGACGGGTCACATTTACAACTACGCCTTCACGATGATCTTCGGGGTTTGCGCGCTGCTTTCTTTCTGGCTGCTGCGCGCCTGAACCAAATAAAGAGACTGGGAACGATATGTCAGGTATGCCGCTTCTCTCCTACGCCATCTGGGTTCCGATTTTTGCCGGTCTGCTGGTGCTGGCAACCGGAACGGATCGCAATGCGCCGCTGGCCCGGATGCTTGCGCTGGTCGGTGCGCTGGCCGGCCTGGCCGTGACGATTCCGCTCTATATCGGCTTCGACACCACCACCCCGGCCATGCAGTTTGTCGAACTGGCGCCGTGGATCCCGCGCTTTTCGATCAATTACCACCTGGGGGTTGACGGCATCTCGATGCTTTTCGTCATTCTCAACAGCTTCATCACGGTGATTGTCGTGCTCGGAGGCTGGAAGGTCATTCAGAACAAGGTGGCACAATACAACGCCGGTTTCCTGATCATGTCCGGCTTTTTGAATGGCATTTTCGTCTCGCTCGACGGCATGCTGTTCTACGTCTTCTTCGAAGCCTCGCTGATTCCGCTCTACATCATCATCGGCGTGTGGGGTGGCCCGAACCGCGTCTATGCCGCGTTCAAGTTCTTCCTGTTCACCCTGATGGGGTCACTGCTCTTCCTGGTGTCGCTGATCTACCTCTTTGTCCAGTCGGGCGGCAGTTTCTCGATCCTCGAATGGCACCAGTTGCCGCTCGGACGAATGCAGCAGATCTGGATCTTCCTCGCCTTCATGGCCGCCTTTGCCGTCAAGGTGCCGATGTGGCCGGTACATACCTGGTTGCCGGACGCACACGTTGAAGCGCCGACCGGTGGCTCGATCGTGCTGGCGGCGATTGCCCTGAAACTCGGCGCCTACGGCTTCCTGCGCTTCTCGCTGCCGATTGCCCCGGACGCCTCACACGAACTCTCCGGCTTCGTTATCGCCCTGTCGCTGATCGCCGTGGTCTATATCGGCTTCGTCGCCCTGGCGCAGGAAGACATGAAAAAACTGGTGGCCTATTCGTCAATCGCGCATATGGGCTTTGTCACGCTTGGCTTCTTCATGTTCAGCCAGTTGGGTGTTGAAGGTGCGCTGGTGCAGATGATTTCACACGGCTTCGTCGCCGGTGCCATGTTCTACTGCATCGGCGTCATGTACGACCGGGTGCATTCGCGCCAGATTGCCGATTACGGCGGTGTGGCCAACACCATGCCCAAGTTTGCCGCCTTCTTCATGCTCTTTGCCATGGCCAATGCCGGCCTGCCGGCCACCTCGGGTTTCGTCGGCGAATTCATGATCATCCTGGCGGCGGTCAAGTTTGACTTCTGGGTCGGCTTCTTTGCTGCGACCAGCCTGATCATCGGTGCTGCCTATACCCTGTGGATGTACAAGCGCGTCATCTTCGGCAATGTCGGCAACAAGCACGTGGAAGAACTCTCTGACATCACTCCCCGCGAATTCCTTGTTTTGTCGCTGCTCGCCGCCGGTGCGCTGGGCATGGGCCTTTATCCCTTCCCCTTCACTGAAGTCATGCACAGTTCGGTTGCCGAACTGCTGCGTCACGTCGCCACAAGCAAGATCCTATAAACGGTATCCGCCATGACGCTCGCTGAAATGCAATTCGTACTGCCCGATCTGCGCCTCGCCGGTGCAGAGATCTTTGTGCTGGCGATGGCCTGCCTGATCCTGATCGTCGACCTGTTCGTCAAGGACAGCAAGCGCACGATGACTTACTGCCTGACCCAGGCCACCTTGGTCGGTGCGTCGCTGATCACGCTCCTGAGAAGCGCCCACCTGATGTCGGTGTTGCTGGCGCTGACGGTCGGCCCGAACGGCATCGAAGAAGTCGGCTCGCGCGTGTTTGCCGCGCTCGGCCTGCAACTTTCCGCCCAGAGCGCATTCACCTTCAGCGGGATGTTTGTCAGCGATGCGCTGAGTGACCTGATGAAACTTCTGGTGTACGTGACGATGAGCGTGGTGCTGTTCTATTCGCGCGCCTACAATCTCGAACGGCCACAACTGGCACGTGGCGAATTCTACGTGCTGTCGCTGTTGTGCACGCTGGGCATGATGGTGATGATTTCGGCGAGCCATTTCATCACGGTCTATATCGGCATCGAACTCATGTCGCTGTCGCTTTACGCCATGGTGGCCATGGATCGTGATACGGTGCGGGCGACCGAGGCGGGCATGAAATACTTCGTGCTGGGTGCGCTGGCTTCCGGCATGTTGCTCTACGGCATGTCCATGGTCTATGGCGCGACCGGGACGCTGCTCATCTCGGGCATTTCCGAACGCCTGCTGTCCGGTCAGGCCGACATGACCGTGCTGGTCTTCGGCGTCGTCTTCCTGGTCGCCGGGATCGCCTTCAAACTGGGTGTCGTTCCCTTCCACATGTGGATTCCCGACGTTTATCATGGTGCGCCGACGGCGGTGACGCTGATCATCGCCAGCGCGCCGAAGCTGGCGGCGTTTGTCATCGTCATGCGTGTGCTGGTGAGCGGTCTGCTGGTTGTCTCGAAAGACTGGCAAAACATGCTGCTGATCCTTTCCGTGCTGTCGATGGCCGTCGGTAATTTTGCCGCCATCGCCCAGACCAACATCAAACGCATGCTGGCCTACTCGGCGATCTCGCACATGGGCTTCATGCTGCTCGGCCTGACCGTTGGCGTCGTCGGTGGCGATGTGCGCTTTGCCATCAACGCCTACAGTTCGTCGATGTTCTACATTGTCACCTACGTGCTGACCAGCGCCGGTGCCTTCGGCATGATCCTGCTGCTCTCCCGCGCTGGTTTTGAATCCGAGGAAATCAGTGATTTTGCCGGCCTCAACAAGCGTAGCCCGTGGTTCGCGGCGGTCATGATGATGATGATGTTCTCGATGGCCGGCATTCCCTTCTTCGTCGGCTTCTTTGCCAAATTCTCGGTGTTGCAGGCCGTTGTTGCGGCAGGCCATGTCTGGCTGGCCATTGCTGCCGTCTTCTTCTCGCTGGTCGGTGCCTATTACTACCTGCGCGTGGTCAAGGTGATGTATTTCGACCAAGCGACCGATGACACGCCGATCCAGACTTCGCTGAACGTCAAACTGCTGATGTCGACCAATGGCTTGGCCGTCGCGCTGCTGGGCATCTTCCCGCAAACCTTGATGTCGGTCTGCGCCTTTGCGCTGATGCGCTCTCTCTAAAACACGATATAGGGACACAGAAACGCCCCGCTTGTCGGGGCGTTTTCACAGGATGCCATGGAAAAACAAAGCGACCCGGATTTTCTGCATTTGACCGAAGAAGCGCTCCAGAGTACCCAGTTGTATCAGGGGCGCCTGCTTGACTTGCGTCTGGACCGGGTGCGTTTGCCCGATGGCAGCGAAGCGACGCGCGAATACGTGAAACATCAGGGCGCGGCGGTGGTCATTCCCGTTCTCGACAATGGTTCCCTGCTGTTCGAGCGCCAGTACCGTTATCCTTTGCACCGGGTGTTTCTCGAGTTTCCGGCCGGGAAAATTGATCCCGGCGAGGACGCCTTCGTCACGGCAAAACGTGAACTTCTGGAAGAAACCGGCCATACGGCGCGGGAATGGCGGCATCTAGGTGTGATGCATCCCTGTGTCGGTTATTCCGACGAACGCATCGAGATTTTCCTTGCCCGGGGCCTGCACCACGAAACGACCCAGAAACTCGATCACGGCGAGTTTCTCGATGTTTTCGAGATGACTCTTGAAAATGCACTGCTGGCCGTCCAACAGGGTAAAATTACTGACGCAAAAACCATTACCGGCCTGTTCTGGGCAGAAAAGATCCTGAATTCGGGTTGGTAGTGCTGCATGGGCAGTGCTGTTGTGATGACGTAGTCATGGTGCGGGGCTTGATCGGGGTTGGCTTACGGAGTATTCTCGAGCCATTGTCCGCAGCCTCATTTTTTGCGGCTTCCGGTTGTTTTTTAATCTGTCAGACGAGGTGATGTGATGGGTTTTGTTTTGTCGATTGATGTCGGAACAACCAATATCAAGGCTGCACTGGTTGACGAAAATGGTCACATCGTCGGGGGAGCCAAAGGCATCGGCATGAAGATCGAGGGGGATACCTCGGGGCGTGCCGAACACGATCCGCTGAAGCTGCGAACCGCCCTCTACGAAGTATGTCGGCAGGCGATCAACGGACGAGGCCAGGAAGTCGACTGCCTGTCGCTGACTTCCTACCACTTCGGGCTGCTGCTGGTCGATCAGGCAGGCGAACCACTAACCCGTATTTCGACTTTTGTCGACATTACTGCACAATCGCATCATCCTAAATTTCTCAAGGCGGTTGGCAATGCCGATCAGATGTATCTGCGCACGGGTTGCCCGCCGATTTTCCAGTATCCCTCCAACCGCCTGCATCACCTGTCCACCAAAGATCCGGGGCTTCCCGGTCGGACAGCGCATGTCCTTGATTCGAAATCCTTCCTGATGCACGAGTTGACCGGTGAATACTGCACCGACTACAGCACGGCGAATTCGCTCGGCTGCCTCGATATTCACGGCCATTGGGACGAGGCGGTCATCAAGGCGACGGGTTTCCGCAAGGAGCAGTTCCCCAGAGTGATCGACGGCTTTTCCGACAAGGTGCCGCTCAGGGATTCGGTTTGTCAGGAACTGGGGCTGCGCAAGGGGACGGAGATTTCCGCCGGTCTCTACGACGGAGCGGCGCTGGCAGCGGCGATTACCGGGTTCGAGCCGGAGATCGCCGTGGGCAATTTCGGGACTTCCGGCATGTTCCGCGTGCCGACGCTGGGGCCGGTGGAAGACCTTGAAGGCGGCTGTATCCAGAGCTGCATGCTGTCGCCGGGCTTTTTCTTCACCGGTGCCGGCATCAACAACTGCACCATTGCCACCAATCTGCTGCTCAACCTGCTCGACCTCAATCTGGATTATCTGCGCGGGAAAGAATTGTCGCAGCCCGGCTCGCATGGTGTGATGACCTTCCCCTATTTTTCCGGCGAGCGCGACAAGATCATCGGCAATATCGGCACGGGCATGGTGCTCGGCCTGAGCGTGGCCACGACGCGTGACGACCTGTCGCGCTCCTTCCTCGAAGGCGTGGCCTTCTCCTTCCTCTTCATCAAGCAGAAGCTCGATCCGGAAAACCAGATCAAGGAATTCCGCATGGGCGGCGGTGGCACCTCCAATCTGCAATGGATGCAGATCATGGCCGATACGCTGAACCTGCCGGTACGTCTGACCCAGGACCCCGAAGCCGGTATCGTCGGTGCGGCGAGTATCGCCCGCTACGGACGGGGCGAAGCGCTGCTTGCCAGCTCCCGGAAGATCATGCAGGACGCCCGGCTGATCGAGCCGATCAAGGAAAACGTCGCCATTTATCAGGAACTTGCCGGACGGTACTTTGCCGTGCGGGAGTCGCTGAGAGAACCGCTGCTGGCGAGGCAGGGGCTCTCTCCGTTGAAGAAACTGAAGGCCAAGCCCGTGAGCAAGGAAATCGACCTGCTGCGGAAGGCCGGCAGAGGGAAGCGGTAGTGTTCAATTTTTTCCGGGAAATGTCATGAGTAAAAAAGTACTGATTGCAATTGTTAATTCCAGCTCCTTTGGGGTTTCCTTCCCTGAGCATCTGCGTGAACTGGAAAAGTTTGCCGACCTGATTCGCGTCGACATTCCGAACGATGCGCCGGCATCGGTCTTCCATGAAAAGCTGGCGGCGGCTGATGGCATCATCGCCAGCGTGACCCCGGTCTATACCCGTGAAGTTCTGCTTGGCCTGCCGAAGCTGCGCCTGCTGGCACGCCACGGCGTCGGCTGCGACAACGTGCATCTGCCAACCTGCACGGAGTTGGGCATTGGTGTCTCCCGCGTCAAGCCGGAAGTCGAGCGCGAATCGGTCGCGCAGATGGCCATGGGCCTGATGGATGCTTCCGCACGGCGCATCGTTGAAGGTGCGGCGGTGGTCAAGGCCGGTCAATGGGCAAAACGTGCCAAAATCGCGCTGGGTGTCGATTTCAACGAAGAAACCATCGGCATTGTCGGCATTGGAGCCATTGGCGGCACGGTGGCGCGCATCCTGACGCATGGCTACCGGGCCAAGGTCATCGCCTACGATCCCTATGTTTCCGCTGAAGAAATTGCCGCACGTCATGCGACCAAGGTCAGCTTTGACGAACTGCTGGAGAGAAGCCGCATCATCACCCTGCATTGCCCGCTGACTTCCGAGACTTCGCGCATGTTCAGCGCCAAACAACTTGCCGCGATGCAGGACGGCGCGATCATGGTCAACACCTGCCGGGGAGAAATCTTCAACCAGGCCGACCTGATTGCCGCGCTCGAATCCGGCAAACTCGGCGGTTATGCGACCGACGTCGTCGAAGGCGAGCCGATCGGTGCCGACCACATCCTGCTCAAGACGCCGAACGTCATCATCACGCCGCACTTGGGCGGCTATTCGGTCATTTCCCTGCGTGGCATGGGCGAAACGATGGTCAGCGACCACCGTGCGATCTTTGTCGAAGGCGGCTTCCCCGGACGACTGGCCAACGATGATCTCGATCTCGCCAAATCGCGAATGGCGACTTTCCGGTAATAAGCTGGACGCATGAGCAGGGTGGGGTACTTTACTCACCCTGGCGGCGAAAAAAATGGCGTGGAAAATTCCACGCCATTTTTCATGAAGCGATCAGGACTCAGACGTTATAGGTGTTCGCCGTCGTCGAACCGCCACGGCCTGTCCAGTCGGTGTGGAAGAACTGGCCACGCGGCTGGTCGACGCGCTCGTAGGTGTGCGCACCGAAGTAGTCGCGCTGGGCCTGGAGCAGGTTGGCCGGCAGCACGGCGCTGCGGTACTGGTCATAGAACGCCAGCGCGGTGCTGAAGGCCGGGGCCGGGATGCCGCGTTTGGCGGCGGTGGCCACGACATTGCGCCAGCCGTTCTGCGCGTTCTTGATCTCGCCACGGAAATAATCGTCGAGCATCAGGTTGGCGAGCTTCGGCGACTTGTCGAAGGCTTCCTTGATCTTGCCGAGGAAGCGTGAACGGATGATGCAGCCACCGCGCCACATCAGCGCGATACCACCGTAGTTGAGCGTCCACTTGTATTCCTTGGCGGCGGCACGCATCAGCATGTAGCCTTGCGCGTAGCTGACGATCTTCGAGGCGTAGAGTGCGCTCTTGATGTCGTTGATGAAGGCTTTTTTCCGTTCCGGATTGTTGGCAATCGCCGTCAGCATCGGGCGCGGGCCCTTCAGCTTGCGCGCGGCCTTGACCCGCTCGTCTTTGAGCGCCGAGACACAGCGTGAGTAGACCGCTTCGGCCATCAGCGTGATCGGAATGCCGAGATCCTGCGAGTTGATCACCGTCCACTTGCCGGTGCCTTTCTGGCCAGCGGTGTCGAGAATCTTGTCGACCAGCGGTGCGCCGTCCTCGTCCTTCTTGGCCAGAATGTCGCGGCTGATTTCGATGAGGTAGCTGTCGAGTTCGCCCTCGTTCCATTCGGCAAAGACCTCGTGCATTTCATCGGCGCTCATCCCGAGGCCGTTCTTCATGATGTTGTAGGCTTCGCAGATCAGCTGCATGTCGCCGTATTCGATGCCGTTATGCACCATCTTGACGTAGTGACCGGCACCCATCTGGCCGACCCAGTCGCAGCAGGGGACGTTGTTTTCAACCTTGGCGCAAACGGCCTGGAAGATGTCCTTGACGAAGGGCCAGGCAGCGGGCGAGCCGCCAGGCATCATGCTCGGGCCGCGACGGGCACCTTCTTCGCCGCCGGAGACGCCGGTACCGATGTACAGCAGCCCCTTCGACTCAACGTATTTCTGGCGGCGGTTGGTGTCTTCGAACAGCGAGTTGCCGCCGTCGATGATGATGTCGCCCTTGTCGAGGTGCGGGATCAGTTGCTCGATGAAGTCATCGACCGGCTTGCCCGCCTTGACCAGCATCATCACGCGCCGCGGTGTTTTCAGCTTGGCGACCATTTCTTCGATTGAATGCGCGCCGAGCACCTTGGTACCCTTGGCCTCGTTGGCCAGGAAGTTATCAACCTTGTCGGTGGAACGGTTGTAGACGACGACGGTGAACCCGTGATCATTCATGTTCAGAACCAGATTCTGGCCCATGACGGCAAGGCCAATCAGTGCGATGTCAGCTTTCTTTTCCATGGTCTTCTCTTTCAGTGATCGGGTTTGTTCCCGATGTGTGTTGGTAAAAAACTCTCGGCGCTTGTAGTCTCGGCTTACTCCAGCGTATCCATAAAACTTGCCGGGATGGCTTGAAATCTATTATCCCGCCCCCAGATAACCCGCCGTTGCCGGGTTCGTGGGGAATCCGGTTTGAAATTTTCAACCCGACCGATATTCTAATGGAGTTTTCACATGGGCGCTAACAACAAGGAAACGCTGGGCTTCCAGGCGGAAGTCAAGGAACTGCTCAACCTGATGATTCACTCGCTGTACAGCAACAAGGAAATTTTTCTGCGCGAGCTGATCTCCAACGCCTCGGACGCCTGCGACAAGCTGCGTTTTGAAGCGCTGAACGATTCTTCCCTGTATGGCGATGATGCGGAGCTCGCCATTCGCCTTTCCTTCGACAAGGCCGCGCGCACGATCACGGTATCCGATAACGGCATCGGTCTCTCGCGTGATGAGGCGGTCGAGCATCTGGGCACCATCGCCAAATCCGGTACCCGCGAATTTTTCTCCGCGCTGACCGGCGATCAGGCCAAGGACGCGCACCTCATCGGCCAATTCGGTGTTGGCTTCTATTCCTCCTTCATCGTTGCCGACAAGGTGACGGTGATTTCCCGCCGTGCCGGTCTCCCGGCGGATCAGGCAGTCAGATGGGAATCGGCCGGGGAGGGCGATTTTTCCGTCGAGCAGGTCGAAAAGGTCGGGCGCGGCACCGATGTCATCCTGCATCTGCGCGAAGGCGAGGACGATTTCCTCTCCGGCTGGAAGCTGCGTCAGACGGTGCGTACCTATTCCGACCACATCACCCTGCCGATCCGCATGAACAAGGAAAAGTGGGACGAGGAGAAAAAGGAACAGGTTGAAACCGACGAACTGGAAACGGTCAACAAGGCCTCTGCCCTCTGGGCGCGTCCCAAATCGGAAATTTCCGAGGCGGAGTACAAGGAATTCTACAAGCACGTCGCGCATGATTTTGAAGACCCGCTGGCCTATGTTCATGCCAAGGTCGAAGGCAAACAGGAATACACGCAACTCCTCTATATCCCGCAGCGCGCGCCCTTCGATCTGTGGGACCGCAACGCCCGCCACGGCATCAAGCTCTACGTGCGCCGCGTGTTCATCATGGACGACGCCGAAAAGCTGATGCCGCTCTACCTGCGCTTCGTGCGCGGCATTGTCGATTCCAACGACCTGCCGCTCAACGTCTCGCGTGAAATCCTCCAGGAGTCGCGTGACATCGAAACGATTCGCGGCGGCTGCGTCAAGAAAGTCCTCTCCATGCTTGAAGGCCTGGCAGAGAGCGAAGAGGCCGCCGAAAAAGAGAAATACACGAAGTTCTGGAGCGAATTCGGCCGTGTGCTGAAGGAGGGGGTCGGCGAGGATTTTGCCAACAAGGATCGCATCGCCAAGTTGCTGCGCTTTGCTTCGACGCAGAGCGATACGCCGGAAGAATCCGTTTCGCTCGCCGATTACGTGTCACGCATGAAGGAAGGGCAGGAAAAGATTTACTACGTGACAGCCGAAACCTTCACCGCCGCAAAGAACAGCCCGCATCTGGAAATCTTCCGCAAGAAGGGCATCGAAGTGCTGCTGCTCTCCGACCGCGTCGACGAATGGGTGACCGGCTACCTCACCGAATTTGACGGCAAACAGCTTCAGTCTGTCGCCAAGGGCGGGCTGGATCTCGGCAAGCTGGAAGACGAGGCCGAAAAGAAGGAAGCCGAACAGGCCGCCGACGAATACAAGGAGTTGCTGGAAAAGATCAAGACCGCGCTGGGCGAGAAAGTGAAGGAAGTGCGTGTCACGCACCGCCTGACCGATTCGCCTTCCTGCGTGGTTGCCGACGAACACGACATGGGTGGTAATCTGGCGAGAATTCTCAAGGCAGCGGGGCAGAAAGCGCCGGAAATGAAGCCCATCCTCGAAATCAACCCCAAGCATCCGGCAGTGCAGCGCCTGAAGTACGAAGAAGTCCGTTTCGACGACTGGGCCAACCTGCTGCTCGAACAGGCGACGCTGGCCGAAGGCGG
>CAYMYD010000015.1:0-1651 GCA_964394535.1 uncultured Propionivibrio sp.
ATACCGGCGTCTGCGGCGCTGGTATGAGTTGTGCGGTGGTAGTCGATGCGCAGCCTACTGCGACAAGAAGGTATGGCAAAAGCAATAGAAATCGTGTGCGTGGCATAGGGATTCTTGTAATTGCATCGTTGTCATCAAAGGCTATATGAACATTGGCACACGGATAGTGCCGTACGATTACGCTTCCCTAGTGTTGAAACGGGGGCGTTACCAAAAAGGCCGTCGGGGCGGTTCGAGAACCGCCCCGACGAGGGTAGAGAATGCACAAGGTGTTTTCCACACCTTGAGAAAGCTTCACGCCGCAAGGGTTTACGGCGTGCTTGAAGAAAGCCTACTTTTTCTCGGCTTGTGCTTCCTGTGCTTCCAGCCACAGGGCGCAGACGACGGCAAAGAGGACGGAGGCGATGATGCCAAGAACCCAGGCCAAGTACCACATAGGGATATTCCTTTCTCTCAGTAGGCCGAACGGTCGTTGGCCTTGATGAATTCAACGGTGACCTTGCCGCGCATGACGTGGTAGGCCCAACTGGTGTAGGCGATGATGATCGGCGTCATGATCAGCGCCACCCAGAACATGATCTCCAGCGTCAGCTTGCTGGAAACGCAATCCCAGACGGTCAGGCTGCTCTTGAGGTCGGTGTTCGAGGGCATCACGAACGGGAAAATCGAACCGCCCGCGGTGAAGATGATGCCCAGTTCGGCGAGGGCGCTGCAAATGAAGGCCAGCATGCCACGTTTCAGCCAGGCAAAGATGAGGGCCAAGGCTCCAGCGGCAAAGGCGAGGACGGGCAGGGCGATCAGCAGCGGCCAGGTCTGGTAGTTTTTCAGCCAGGCACCGGCTTCCTGTACCACGGTCTTGTCCAGCGGGTTCATGGCCGCATTCGGGTCGATCACCGAGGTGATGACGTAACCCTGCATGCCGCTGACCATGAGGCCGCCAACAGCGAATCCGGCGAGCATGACGACCCCGGCGATGAGCGAGGCCTTGCGTGCCCGTTGCTGGATGTCGCCTTCGGTGCGCAGGATCAGGTAGTTCGCGCCGTGGAAGATCAGCATGGTCAGGCTGACCACGCCGGCGAGCAGGGCGAAGGGGCTGAAGAGGCCGAAGAAGCTGCCGGTATAGACCGGCATCATGCTGTTTTCGAAGTGGAAGGGAACGCCGAGGATGACGTTGCCGAAGGCGACGCCAAAAACCAGCGCCGGGACGGCACTGCCGACGAAGATGCCCCAGTCCCAGGCGTTGCGCCAGGTCGGGTTATTGACCTTGCTGCGGTAGTCGAAGCCGACCGGACGGAAGAACAGCGCCCAGAGCACCGCCAGCATGGCGAAGTAAAAGCCGGAAAAGGCCGTTGCATAGACCAGCGGCCAGGCGGCGAAGATGGCCCCCCCGGCGGTGACGAACCAGACCTGATTGCCTTCCCAGTGCGGCCCGACCGAGTTGATGATGGCACGCCGTTCGTCGTCGGTCTTGCCGACGAAGGGCAGCAGGGTACCGACGCCCATGTCGTGTCCGTCCATGATGGCAAAGCCCAGCAGCAGGACGCCGACGAGCACCCACCAGATCAGTTTCAGCGTTGCGTAATCAAACATCTCAGGCTCCCTTGCTGGTGACGGACGGCTGGTTTGCCGTCTCAAGATGATAACGGCCGGT
>CAYMYD010000015.1:1751-18135 GCA_964394535.1 uncultured Propionivibrio sp.
CTCCCTTGCTGGTGACGGACGGCTGGTTTGCCGTCTCAAGATGATAACGGCCGGTGCCCAGACTGGAGGGGCCGAGCCGTGCATATTTGAACATCAGGAAAATCTCGATCACCAGCAGCAGCGAATAGAACAGCAGGAAACCGGCGAGCGAGAAGAGCAGACTGCCGGTGCTGAGCGTGGAGGTCGATAAATAGGTGGGCAGGACGTTGTTGATGGTCCAGGGCTGACGACCGTATTCGGCGACAAACCAGCCGAGTTCACAGGCGATCCACGGCAGCGGGATGGAGAGTACCGCCCAGCGTAGCAGCCAGGGTTTGTTGAGGTCGTTTTTGATCGAGAAGTAGAAGGCGGTGACCAGCATGGCGAGGAAGATGCCGGAGAGGCCAACCATCAGGCGGAAGGACCAGAACAGCGGGAAGACCGCGGGAATCGCGTCATCGACAGCTTTGGCGACCATTTCCGGCGTTGCCTTATTGACGTCGTCGACGTACTTCTTGAGCAGCAGGCCGTGGCCGAGATCATCCTTGACGGCGTTGAAGGCGGCGAGCAGTTCGGCGTTCTTCGGTTCCTTGCGCAGGGCTTCCAGCGCATTGACGGCCACCACGCCGTTCAGGATGCGTTTGGCGATGCGCGGTTCGAGTTCGTCGAAGCCGGGAATCTTCTTGTCCAGCGAGCGCGTGCCGATGATGCCCATCACGTAAGGCAGGTGAATGCCCATGTGCGTGGTGCGCTTTTCTTCATCCGGGAAGCCGAAGATGGTCAGGCTGGCCGGGGCTTCCTGGGTGGTCCACATCGCTTCCATTGCTGCGAGCTTGGTTTCCTGTTTTTCGGCAGCGACAAAGCCGGACTCATCGCCCATGATGATCACCGAGAACGAGGCGGCCAGACCGAAGGCAGCGGCGATGCGGAAGGAGCGACGGGCGAATTCGACATCGCGGTTCTTCAGCAGATACCAGGCGCTGACGCCGAGCACGAACACCGAGCCGGTGACATAACCGGCACAGAGCGTATGCACGAACTTGGTCTGCGCCACCATGTTGAGGACGACTTCGGTGAAGCTGGTCATCTCCATGCGCATGGTCACCGGGTTGAAGGTCGCGCCGACCGGATCCTGCATCCAGCCGTTGGCGATCAGGATGAGCAGGGCGGAGAGGTTGGAGCCGATGGCGACCAGATAGGTGACGACGAGGTGCGCCCCTTTCGACAGCCGATCCCAGCCGAAGAAGAAGAGACCGACCATCGTCGATTCGAGGAAGAAGGCCAGCAGCCCTTCGATGGCCAGCGGCGCACCGAAGATGTCACCCACGTAGTGCGAGTAATACGCCCAGTTGGTTCCGAACTGGAATTCCATGGTCAGGCCGGTGGTGACGCCAAGGGCGAAGTTGATGCCGAAGAGCTTGCCCCAGAACTTGGTCATGTCCCGGTAGATCGTTTTTCCGGTGAGGTAGTAAACCGTTTCCATGATGGCCAGCAAAAACGACAGGCCGAGCGTCAGGGGAACGAACAGGAAGTGATAAATGGCGGTTGACGCGAACTGCACTCGCGACAAATGAACCAGTGTTTCGTTAATCATGATTTTCCTTCGTGAGGGTGGTTTTTACATACTCGTACTGCGATTTTCCAAGGTGGAATTGATGGGTGATTTATTTGTCGCTGAAAAGCAGTTTCAGTCCGAGCAGGGCCATGACACCGGCTGCCCCACTGTCAAAGCCGGCCTTGAATCTCAGGTAGGTTTTTCTGGGGGATTCGGCCGAGAGAAGGAAAGCGACAACGGCGTACCAGAGGGTGTCGATACAGAATGCGGCCAATGGAATGACGCCGTAGAAATAGGGCGGAATCTGTCGGGGCAACAGCGCAGAAAAAATACCGGCAAAAACGATAGCCGTTTTCGGGTTGCTCAACTGGGTGAGCAAGCCAAAGAGAAAGGCCTGTCCGAGGGATGTTGTGCCGGATTCCGGGAGGGCGATCTGTGCCAGCGGTTTTTTTGCCGCGCGCAGCATGCCGAACGCCAGCCAGAGCAGATAGAGACCGCCGGCGATTTTCAACACCCAGAAGGCCAGCGGGACGGCGGTCAGTACCGCGTGCAAACCCAGCAAGGCCATCAGCGCAAACAGGCAGGCACCGCAACCCATGCCCAGCGCCGTGGCGAAGCCGTGACGGCGGGAGAGGGCGATGGAATTGCGTGCGACAAACAAAAAACTGGGGCCGGGGCTGATTGCCCCGGCGACCAGTGCGCCGATGATGGCCAGAATGGGCAGGTAGTCGTGCATGAAGGAATCAGGAAGTGGTCATTTTTGCCGGGGAGCGCGGGTCGACATTGGCTTTCAGACCACCACTGAACGAGACAACGTCAAAACCGTTCTGCATCAGCACCCGGGCGGCAAAATAGCTTATCTTGCCGAAGGCACAGAGCGTCAGCACCGGACGGTTCCGGTCGAGTTTGTTCAGATTGTCACGCAGCGTCGGGAAGGGGATGTTGATGACCGGGACCGGCGCGGGGAAGGCTTCGGCCAGGGGTTTCGGACGCACGTCGACGATCTGCACCTGGGGGTCGGTGGGCAGCAGGGTGGTGGTGCGCACCAGGCCGTCGTGGCAATTGCAGGCAGCAAATCCGGCCAGATTGATGGCATCGCGGGCAGCGCCGAAAGGCGGGGCGTAGGCGAGTTCCAGATGGCACAGATCCTCGACCGTCATGCCGCCCAGAATCGCCGTGGCCAGCACGTCGAGGCGCTTGTCAACGCCGTCAAAACCACTAACCTGGGCACCGAGCAGCAGTCCACTTTCAGGGGCCCAGAGAATCTTGACCGTCAGCGGTTTGGCACCAGGGTAATAGGTGGCGTGCTGGTGATCGTTGATTGTGACCGTCCGGTAATCATGACCGGCGGCTTGCAGGCGCTTTTCGCTCCAGCCGGTGATCCCGGCGACGGTCTCGAACACGCGCACGATGGCCGTGCCGAGCGAACCGGGGTAAGGGCGTGCCTTGTCGCCGAGGAAAATGTGATCGGCGGCAACGCGACCCTGACGGCTGGCCGGGCCACCCATCGGCACGACGGTCTTGTCGCCACCGGCGACCCGGTCGGCGGTTTCCACGGCATCTCCGGCCGCGTAGATGTTGGGGTCCGAAGTACGCTGGAATTCGTCGACAATGATATGGCCGCGCGGCCCCAGTTGCAGTTCGGCTTCGGCGGCAAGGCTGGTATCCGGGACGACACCAATGGAAAGAATGACCATGTCGGCGTCGATCACCTTGCCCGAGTGGAGGTGGCAGCGCACGATGTTGGGGGCGGACTCGAAGTGTGCGATGGCATCGCCGAGCGTCAGGCTGATGTGGTTGCGCGTGAGTTCGCTTTCGAGCAGGGCGGCCATCAATGCGTCGAGCTGCGGAAAGACCTGCTGCTGGAGTTCGACCAGATGCACCGACAGCCCCTTGCGCTGCAGTTGCTCGCTCATTTCCAGACCGATGAAACCGGCACCGACGACCACGGCACGCATTCCGGTTTCACTGGCGGCGACGATGCGATCCATGTCCTGCAGGCTGCGCAGCGAGAGGATGCGCTTGTCGCTGATGCCCGGAATGGCCGGACGCAGCGGTGAAGCGCCGGGGGCCAGCATCAGCTTGTCGTAAGAGAGCCATTCGCTTTCGCCGCTGTCGAGATCGCGGATTTGTACCTGCTGCGTGGCGCGCTCGATCTGGATGGCTTCGCAGCGGGTGCGCACGTCGAGTTTCAGCATCGACTTGAGCGTCGCTGGCGTCTGTACGGCCAGCGCCTCACGTGAGCTGATTTCGCCGCCGACAAAATAGGGCAGACCGCAATTGGCAAAGGAAACGTCTGGTCCGCGCTCGATGATGGTGATTTCAGCGTTTTCGCACAGGCGGCGCGCGCGCGCCGCGAAAGATGCACCGGCAGCAACACCGCCGATGACCAGAATCTTTGTCGTTTGCATGGAATTCCCCCGGCTAAAAATGAAAGGTTCGCTGATGTCTGATCTTGAAACTCGATCATTATATTAGCAAATGGTTAAGGGTCACAAGATTTTCCGGGGGTGTCGGGTCGCGCTTCGCCTTGCATGGGAGTCGTTTTTTGCGGCAGAGTTCCCGATGACATGATTTTTCTTTTTCATCGCTCATCACCGCTTTTTATTCATGCTAGCATTTGCCAGTTTTCGCAGAAAATTACGTCTGTAACGGAGAAAATTGAAATGGCAGTGAGTTTTACCGAACGTGCGGCAGAGCAGGTGCGCAGCTATCTGGAGGAGCGGGGCGGTGGCCTGGGGATTCGCGTCATGGTGCAGTCTTCCGAGTGCTCCGGCATGGCCTATCGCATGGTCTTTGTCGACGAGGAAGAGAACGACGATACGGTGTTCGTCAGCCATGATGAGCGAATCTATGTCGATGCCAAATCACTGGTCTGGCTGGAAGGCACGGTCATCGATTTCATCCGTACCGAGGAGGAAAGCGGCTTCGCTTTCCAGAATCCCAATGTGACCAACCAGTGTGGTTGTGGCGAAAGTTTTTACGTCTGAGGCCTGTGATGAAAACCTTGTTGCGTTTGCTCTTGCTGGCGGTGCTGGCTTCATCGGCACTGGCGGTTGATTTCAGCTACAACGGCGTCAAGCCGGATTTCATTATCGATGTGCGCACGGTCGGCGAGTTTCAGGCCGGGCATATCGACGGCGCGCTCAATATTCCGGTCGATCAGATCGAACAGGGAGTTGCGGGCATCAAGGGGATCAAGCCGGACAGCAAGATTCTGCTGTATTGCCGCAGCGGTCGCCGTTCCTCGCATGCCGCGGTGATTCTTGGTAGTCGAGGGTTCAAACGGGTGGTCGACGGCGGCGGGATGGATACCCTGGCCCGTTCGCTGAGACAGTGTGCGCCAGGGGTTTGCTGAAGTAAAAGCAGTGCTGAGTGGCTGGTGGTAAATGCCGTGAAAGGTGAAAAGTGAAATGTGAAAAGTGAAAAACCCTGCCGGTAGCGATGGTGCTGGGCAGGGTTTGTCCCTTACAGGGTTTGTCCCTTACAAAGCGCGAAGCGCCTGATTTCTCACATTTCACGTTTCACGGCAACATCCTGTACCTGATATTTCATCCTCCGGGGTGGCCGCGGCCATGAGCATCAGCAGGCAGGGCGGGCACTTGCACTTGTGCCCGCCATTTCGTCGCAGCTTCAGTGCTCGTCTTCGTACCCGGTGACCATCGGCTTGATGTGTGACATCAGCGTCGGGCCGGTGGTAGTCAGGTAGACGTGGCCGAAGAAGAAGGTGGTGATGGCGAACGCGCCGACCGTGTGCACAAAAGCAACGAGCTCCAGCGAGATGTAGGCGTCCAGCCCGATCTTGGCCCAGTCGTTGTAGAACATGTAAAAGAGGCCGGAACCCCAGATCATCGGCCCCATCATTGCCAGGAAGGCCAGATAGGCGAGACGCTGCAAGGGGTTGTGCTTCTGATGCACGGTCTTGTGGAATGGGTGCGGTTTGCCGACGAAGATGCCGTAGGCGTAGTAGCGAACCATCGCATCGACGTTACGCAGGCCCGGCAGGTATTGCCGCCATTCGCCGGTGGTGAACTGCCAGACGATGGCAAAGGCCCAGAGCGTCAGCAGGGCATAGGCGATCTGCGTGTGCCAGTAGACCGCCTTGCCAAAACCCATCAGCGTGTAGGTGCCGTGAATCTCGAAACCGGTGATCATCATGCCGATGACCATGATGGCCTGCGACCAGTGCCAGAAGCGTTCAAAGCGCTTGTAAATCATGACGCGTGCTGTACTCATGGCTGACTCCGATAGCGACGTGTGAAGAGGCGGACGAAGGCGTGTCCGATACAACCGAGGATGGTCAGGGCGATTCCGGCAAAGCCGAAGATGTCCAGCCAGCCCATGTCCAGCCAACTGATGGCTTTATGTCCGGGGACATCGCGTCCCGGCAGGTAGAAGTCCTTCAGTCCGGCCAGACGACCTTCCGGTGATTTCGTATGGCAGTCGCTGCAGGGAACGGCTTTCTCCTTGGGCGCGACCATGTGCGTGATGAACCAGTTCATCTCGGTTTCAATGAAGCCGAATTTCCCGCTGTAGGGCAGGCCGGCGTAGCTCATCCCCGCCGGAATCGACTTCGTGTAGTCAAAATTGGACCACAGCGAGGTGTCGTCATTGCCGAACACATGATTGACGATCAGGGTCTTGTTGACCGTATCGTAAGGCTGCTTGCCGCGCATCACCTTGAACGGCCAGATGCGTGCTTTCGGATCGTTGGCGGCCCCTTCGACCGGGTTGACTTCGAGCACCTTGCTGTCGTCAATCTTGTCGTCAAAGTTCATGTGTCTGACGATGCCGTTGTACCACTTGTAGGTCGGCCGGACGTTCTCGCCATACTCGAAGTCGCCCTTTTCGGCAGAATAGGTGAGGCGGCCTTTCTCATCCTTGATAAACAGGGGCTTGCCATCCGGCCCGCGCTTGCCAGCGGTTGACCAGTCCCACCAGGTCTTGGTGGCGATGCCGCCCCGGGCAAATTCAGGGATGTGGCAGGTCTGGCAGGCGACGCGGTCGGTATGGTCGTTCAGCTTGGCTTTTTTGTGCGGCACCTGGCCGTGGCAGGACTGGCAGGTGGCCCGGTCGTGATCGTCCTTTGGCAGATCGATGCCGTGCGGATCGGTCGCGCGGGTGGTATAGCGGCTGCCGGAAGGCTGGTGATTGTTGAAGGTGTGGCAATCGGCACAGCTCATGTTCTGCCCGTCGGTGCCCATGTGCACGTCAAGCACCTTCTTGGGTTTGCCCATCGAGCTGTCGAGGTCGCCGTGCTTGACCGCATCGCCGCCGCCGCCGTAGAAGTGGCAGGAACCGCAGTTTTCCCGTCCCGGCTTGCCAACGTGTTTGGCGATTTTTGTCAGATCAGGCGGCTGGACGATCTTGCCGCTGCCAGGTGGAATCTCGCGTGGCTCGTAAAGCGGATGACCGGCGTCGGTGGCAACTTTTTTGTACGTTCCGGTGGTGTCATGACAGGCCAGACAATCGACGTTTTCTTCCTTGCTGGCGTCGAAGTGTTTGTCTTTCCAGCCGTAGCCGATATGGCAACTGGTGCAGCGCGGTTCGTTGGAAATCGGCGAGCCGCAGAAATTGTTGACGGCGTGCATCTTGCCGAGCCGCTTGCCGGTGGTCGGGCTGACGGTGTCCAGCTTCCAGTGCAGGCTGTCCATCACCTGATGTGCGGCCAGATTGTGGCAGCTCAGGCAGGCTTTGGTGACTTCCGGCCCGCTCTTGAACGGGCCTTTCAGGGCTTCGAAACTGCTGTGGTCAGCGGTTCGTGCAAACAACAGCGAACCATGAAAAAGACTGATCAACAAGCCAAGGCAAAGCAGTTTTACTGTTTTTTTCACGCTTTTCTCCCTCTCGGTGCGTCTGCCGGTCGTGCAGAAAGAAATATTGCTTTTTCCTAATATTAATCGTTTCTAATATTTTTTTCCACAAATGGTCATTTTTTATTCGTAGAAGGCGCGGGGAAAGGCTCAGTCCGTGGCGTTCTGTTGCAGCCACAAGCACTTGCCCTTGCTTTCCTTCTGGATGGCGGCGAGGAGGGCTTCGTGGGCGGCGAGTTCTTCGGGACTGGCGCGCAGGATGCGCGGCGGTGCTGCCGGACGGGTGTTCGGAAAAGTGCTGTTGCCGGGCTGATTTGCCGCGGGTTCAGGGGCCAAATCCATGAGCAGGTTTTCCTGACCCCGGGTCATGGCGACATAGACTTCGGCCAGGATTTCGGCGTCCAGCAAGGCACCGTGCAGGGTACGGTGCGAGTTGTCGACACCGTAACGTTCGCACAGGGCGTTGAGGTTGTTTTTCTTGCCGGGGAAAAGCTCCCTGGCCATGGCCAAGGTGTCATGTACGGCACGACAGACCGTGTCGATCGGCACCATGTCGAGGCGCGCCAGTTCGGCGTTGAGAAAGCCGATGTCGAAGGGTGCGTTGTGAATGATCAGCTCGGCATCCTGGACGAAGTCGAGAAATTCGGCGGCAATTTCGGCAAAAAGCGGCTTGTCCTGCAGGAATTCCAGGGTGATGCCGTGAACTTCCAGTGCTCCGGCGTCGATTTCGCGTTCGGGGTTCAGGTAGCGGTGGAAATGCCGGTTGGTCAGGCGACGGTTGCGCATTTCGACGCAGCCGATTTCGATGATGCGATGCCCGAACTTGTGTTCGAGGCCGGTGGTTTCAGTGTCGAGGAAGATCTGGCGCATGGGGGTCGAGGCTGTAAATACAGTGGTTAGTGTGAAAAAAACATCTCCGACCGGCGAAGCGCAGATCGTAGGGCGGATAAGCGTAGCGCCATCCGCCGGTTGTGATCACCCGCCGAAGGCGCAAGACAGGGGTGGATTCGAGAAGTTGGACCGGCGGATGGCGCTACGCTTATCCGCCCTACGAAACCCTCACCCCTCACGCCTCACTCCTCTCTGCAGTTCATCAATTCCCTGGTTCGCCAACTGGTCGGCGCGTTCGTTGCCGGGGTGGCCGGCGTGGCCTTTGACCCAGCGCCAGTCGATCTCGTGCGCGCTGGCCAGTTCGTCAAGCATTTGCCACAAATCGACATTTTTCACCGGTTGCTTGTTGGCGGTCAGCCAGCCCCGGCGTTTCCAGTTGTGAATCCACTCGCTGATCCCTTTTTGCACGTATTGCGAGTCGGTATGGATTTGTACTGCTGACGGACGTTTGAGGGCTTGCAGGGCGCGGATGACAGCGGTCAGTTCCATGCGGTTGTTGGTGGTGTGCGCATCGCCGCCACACAGCGCCTTTTCATGGGGGCCGGCCTGCAACAGGGCGCCCCAGCCACCGGGGCCGGGATTGCCACGGCAGGCACCGTCGGTGTAGATGATGATGGGTGTTTCATTCGCCACGTTTTTCAATCTCCTTGCGGGTGACGGCGGTCAGTGCCTGGGCGGTGGCTTTTCGTGGTTTCCATTGCGGCATGATCAGGTGCATACCGCGTACCCGCTTGACCGCGCGCAGCAGATAGACGCCACCGGCAAAGCTCCACCAGCGATCTCCGGCGGCCTCCATGAAGCGGAAGCGGCGGAGCCAGTGTGCCTTGAGGAAGGGCGGGGCATAGCAGCCGAAATTGCCGCGATCGACCTCGAAACTTAGCAGTTGCAGCCAGTCACGCAGGCGCAGCACGGAGAGGAAGTTGCCATTGGCCGGGAAGGAATCCGGGCGGCCCGGCATATGCCGCCACAGACCCCACAGCGAAATCGGGTTGAAGGCGCAGATGACCAGTTGCCCGTCGGGAATCAGGATGCGCTCGACTTCACGCAGGATTTGGTGCGGATCGGCATGAAATTCGAGAATGTGCGGTAGCATGACCAGGTCGATGCTGTTGCTGGCGAACGGCAGTTCGCGGTAGTCGCAGCGCACGTTGACCGGCCCGTCGGGGCCGATGGTCTGGCGGAGCGGGATACGGTTGTGGGCCAGGAAGTCGATTTGCGGCAGGCCGAATTGCAGGGCGTTGTAGCCGAACAGGTCACTGACCAGCGCATCGACCCGCGCCTGTTCCCACGCCATGACGTAACGTCCCTGCGGCGTGAACAGCCAGTCATCGATTCCGGAAATTGACATTTTTTGCGATTCTTCCACAATCATCCCATGCTAAACATCATCAGGATTCCAGCACTCAAGGATAACTACATCTGGTTGCTGCATAAAAACGCGGCCGCCATCGTGGTCGATCCCGGAGAAGCCCGGCCAGTACGCGACGCACTGCAACGAGAGGGTTTGCGCCTGTCGGCCATCCTGATCACCCACCATCACCATGACCATCAGGGCGGGGTGGCGGATTTGCTGAAAGATGCCCCGGTTGAGGTCTTTGGTCCGGAACTTGAGTCTATCACAGCCCGGACTCAGCCTTTGCGCGGTGGCGAAACGATCTGCCCGGCAGATTCCGGAATTTGTCTGCAGGTACTGGCCGTGCCGGGGCATACCGCCGGGCATCTGGCCTATTTTGGCGAGGGCTGCCTGTTTTGCGGCGATACCCTGTTTGGTGCGGGTTGTGGTCGCCTGTTCGAAGGCACGGCGGCGCAAATGGCCGCCTCGCTCGAAACCATCAGCGCCCTGCCCGACAGCACGCAGATATATTGCGCCCACGAATATGCCGCGCAGAACCTGCGTTTCGCCCTCGTTGCCGAACCGGGCAATCCGCAGTTACAGGCCCGTGCTGCAGCCGTCGCTGCGGCGCGCTCCCGAGGCGAGCCAACCGTTCCCTCGACGCTGGCGCTGGAAAAGGCGACCAATCCTTTTCTGCGCTGCACGGCGCCCGAACTGCTTGCCGCGGCCCGGCAGCGTGGTGCACGCTCGGATGATCCGGTCGAGGTTTTTGCCACCCTGCGCGCATGGCGCGACGAGTTCTGAGTGAGTCGCAGGGAAAGTCGGTGTATGCTTTCTGCCGATTGAAAGCCGCTTGCCTTTCTTTTGCGAAAATGTGCGTATTTCTCGTTGACGGTTCTCTGGAATGAAAAAAACAAGCTCGATACCTGTGCGGGTTGTCCGTTGTCTGCGCGTCGGCCTGCTCATTCTGAGCGGAATCAGCACAGTTGCCGTGATCTTTCCCTTTATTGATGAAGCACAGCGGCTGGCACGCAAACGGCACTGGTCGGGCAGGATGTTGCATGCTCTTGCTATCCGCGTGGATGGACAGGTCGGCGATGTGTCTCCGGGAACGCTGTTTGTCGGCAACCATATTTCCTGGCTCGATATTTTTGCCCTGAATGCCGTGCGGCCGGTTTCCTTCGTCACTAAATCCGAGGTGCGTTCCTGGCCTCTGTTCGGCTGGCTGGTAGCCAATTCAGGCAATCTGTTCATCCGCCGAGGCTATCGTCAGGACGCCATCGAAGCCTGCAAGGTGCTTTCCGAACATCTGAAGTCGGGGCGGGATGTCGCTATTTTCCCCGAGGGGACGACCAGTGACGGCAGGCAGTTGCTGGAGTTCCGCGGAGGCCTGTTGCAGTCGGCGATTGATTGCAACAAGCCCGTGCAACCGCTGGCGCTGGCCTACTACGACAACGACGGCGAGCGCACGACAATAGCGGCTTACGCCGGAAAAATTTCCATGGTCGAGAGCCTCATGGCCGTTCTTTCCTGTACCTCACTGACGATCAGCTTGACTGCACTGCCGTTGGTCGATACGCAGGGGCGGGAGCGCAAGGAATTGGCCGTAGCCATTCGCCAGTCCATCGCCAGACAACTGGGTTTGTCCGAGGATCTGCCAGATGAAGTTGGCAAGCGCTTTCTCCCCGAATGTCTGCAAAGCAAGAAGCAACAGTGAGCGGTAATCATCTGCCGATACTCCCGTGCTGAGCTTTGCCCTGCGCATGCTTCGGCGCGATGCGCGTGCCGGCGAGTTGCGTCTGCTGGTGGCGGCGCTGGTGCTGGCGGTGGCGGCGCTTTCTGCTGTCGGCTTCTTTACCGACCGGGTCAGTCAGGCGCTCGCGCGTGAGGCCAATCAGTTGCTGGGTGCCGATCTGTTGCTGCGCGCCGATCATCCCTGGCCGGAACAGACCGTGGCAGACGCCACCGCGCTGGGGCTGCGGGTGGCGCATACCCGGGTTTTTCCAAGCATGGTGATGAGCGGGCCGGGCCGGGTGCAACTGGCCGAGGTCAAGGCGGTTTCCGACCGCTATCCGCTGCGCGGCAACCTGCGCATTGCGGCGACGATGAATGCGCCCGACGCACCGGCGGCAAGCGTGCCGTCCCCCGGCACGATCTGGCTCGACGAGCGTTTGCTGTCAGCGCTGGCGGCGCAGGTCGGCGATGTCGTGCAGCTTGGCACGTCACGCCTTGTCGTGGCGGCGGTGCTCCGGCAGGAACCGGATCGCGGGCTGAACTTCATCGGCCTGGCCCCGCGCCTGATGATGAATCTTGCCGATCTGGCCGCAACGGGGCTGGAACAGCCGGGGAGTCGCGTCACCTATCGCCTGCTGCTGGCCGGTGAGGCGAAACCGCTGGCGCTGTTCCGTGCCGCCGCCGAAAAAAAGCTGGGGCGTGGCGAGCGCATCGAGGACGCCGAAAACGCCCGCCCCGAAATCCGCAGCGCGCTTGATCGAGCACAGAAATTCCTCGGTCTGGCAGCGATGCTGACCGTGGTGCTGGCGGCGGTGGCCGTGGCGCTGGCCTCGCGGCGTTACATGCAGCGCCACCTCGACCCCTGCGCGGTCATGCGTTGCCTCGGCGCGACGCAATCCTTCCTGCTACGCGTCTTCCTCGGGCAGTTCCTCCTGCTGGGCCTGGTTTCCGTGCTGGCAGGCTGTGCGCTGGGCTATCTGGCGCATTTTGTCCTGCACCTGTGGCTGGCGCACCTGCTGGCGGCCCCCCTGCCACTGCCGGGCTGGTTGCCCGCCGGACAGGGCGTGCTGGTCGGACTGGTGCTACTCCTGGGGTTTTCGCTGCCGCCGCTCATGCAACTGAAACGTGTTTCCACGTTGCGCGTGTTGCGCCGCGAGTTTTCCGATGGACTCGTGCCGCCCGTTCGTCTGCTGGCTGCCTATGCCGTCGGTTTTGCCGCGCTGGCCGGGATGATGTTCTGGCAGGCGGGTGAGTGGCGGCTTGGCCTTGCCATCGTCGGCGGTTTTACTGCGGCCCTCGTGTTGTTTGCCCTGCTGGCACGGCTGGCGGTATGGCTGGCGGCGACGCTGCGCCGGGCCAGCGGAGTCGGCTGGCGCTTCGGCCTCGCCAACATGGAACGGCACGCGCTGGCCAGCGTGGTGCAGATCGTTGCGCTGGCGCTCGGCCTGATGGCCCTGCTGCTGCTCACGGTGATCCGCAATGATCTGCTACAGGCCTGGCAGCGTGCCATTCCATCGGATGCGCCGAATCGCTTCGTGGTCAACATCCAGCCCGAACAACTGGGCGAAGTGCGCCGCTTTTTTGCCGACAACGGTTTGCAGCCGGAATTCGCGCCGATGATCCGCGCCCGCCTGAAAGCGGTGAACGGGCGGGCGGTGAGCGCGGCAGATTATCAGGATGAACAGGCGCGGCGGATGGTCGAGCGCGAATTCAACCTCTCCTACCGCGCCGAACTGCCGCCGGGCAACACCCTCAGCGCCGGACGCTGGTTCACCCCCGGCGAAACCGGACAGGGCCTGGCCTCGGTCGAGGACGGGCTGGCGAAAATGCTGCATTTGCAGGTCGGCGACCGCTTGCTGTTCCTGCTGGCCGGGGAGCCGGTCGAAGTCTCGGTCGTCGGCCTGCGCAAGCTCAACTGGGATTCGATGCGGGTCAATTTCTTCGTCCTGACGCCGCCGGGGGTACTCGATGATTTTCCGGCAAGCTGGCTCACCAGCTTCCATCTGGTGGCCGGGCAGGGGGCTTTTGTCGACCGTCTGGTGGCGACCTTCCCCAACCTGACCGTGATCGACGTTGCCGCCATTGTTCGCCAGTTGCAGTCCATCCTTGAGCAGGTGACGCAAGCGGTGCAGTTCGTCTTTTTATTCACCCTGCTGGCCGGGCTGCTGGTGCTTTACGCAGCCTTGAATTCGGCGGCAGACGAGCGCCGTTTTGAGCTGGCGGTGATGCGAGCGCTCGGTGCCAGCCGCCAGCAGCTACGCGCCGCACTGCTCGCCGAACTGGCAGCGATTGGCGGCCTCGCCGGGCTGATTGCCGCACTGGGCGCGCAGGCCGTCGGTCAGGTGCTGGCACAACGCGTCTTTCACTTTGAAGTGGCGATCAACTACGGCTTGCCGCTGGCCGCGCTGCTCGGCGGTGCGCTGCTGGTGATGAGCGTCGGCTGGCTGTCCGTCCGCCGCCTGCTTGAGGCGCCGCCGCTGAATGCGTTGCGGGCCTGATGGCGCGTAGCGCAGGAGGTTTGCCGCGCAAATCTTCAAGGACGCAGTCGTTTCGGAAGGTGATAAACGGTGATTGTTACCGCAAGCGCCGTAGGGGCGGTTCGCGAACCGCCCCTACAAGGGTGTCCGATGCGCAAGATGCTAAAATGCCCGCCATGCCAAAACATTTTGCCCTGGTTCCCGCTGCCGGCAGCGGTTCGCGCTTTGGTGCCGAAGTCCCCAAGCAATATCTCGAAGCGGCCGGAAAACCGTTGATCTTTCACGCCCTGGCGGCGCTTTGTCGTTGTCCGCAGATTGCCGAAGTGTGGGTGGTGCTTTCGGCGGATGATGCGTGGTGGGCGGAGGTCGATGTCCTGTCGCTGGGCGGGAAATTGCGTCCGGTCTTTTGCGGGGGGGCGACGCGTGCCGAGAGCGTGGCTAACGGCCTCGCGGCCCTGTCGGCGCATCTGGCGGCAGACGATTGGGTGCTGGTGCATGATGCGGCCCGGCCCTGTCTTTCTGCGGCCATGCTCGACGCCTTGTTTGACGAACTGAAGGATGATCCGGTCGGCGGCATTCTGGCCGTGCCGGTGGCCGATACGCTCAAGCTGGCCGATGCCGCCCAGCGTATCGCCGAAACCCGTCTGCGCGACGGCTTGTGGCAGGCGCAGACGCCGCAGATGTTCCGCTTCGGTCTCCTGCGGCAGGCGCTGGCGGCGCATCCGGGGGTGACTGACGAAGCCGGGGCGATCGAGGCGGCCGGTCTGAAACCGCGCCTGGTTCGCGCCGACGTGAGTAATCTCAAAGTGACCTTTCCTGCCGACCTGCGTCTGGCGGAGCTGATCCTGCAAGGGAGAAAATCGTGATCCGTGTCGGACAAGGCAGTGACATTCACGCGCTGGTGGACGGGCGCAAGCTGATCATTGGCGGCGTCGAGATTCCCTTTGAGCGGGGCTTGCTGGGCCATTCGGATGCTGACGTGCTGCTCCATGCGCTGACCGATGCCCTGCTCGGTGCTGCCGGGCTGGGTGATATTGGCCGCCATTTCCCCGATACCGACGAGCGTTACCGGGGGGCGGACAGCCGGGTGCTGCTGCGTGCCGCGCATGAGCTGCTGATGGCGGCCGGTTGGCGTATCGTCAATCTCGACGCGACGATCAACGCCCAACGCCCGAAGATGGCCCCGCATATCCCGAAGATGGTCACCGTTATCGCGGCTGATCTTGGGCTGCCGGAAAATCGGGTGAATATCAAGGCGAAAACGGCTGAAAAACTGGGCTTTGTCGGCCGCGAGGAAGGCATCTCCTGCGACGCCGTGGCCCTGATCGAATCGGTTTGCTGAAAAGGAGTTCTTATGCCTGCCGAACGAAAAGAGAAGCGCAAGCGTCTGGCTGACGCTTTCCCCCGACCGCTCGATAAAAAGCGCCGCCAGCAAGGCATGGTGCGCGACAGCTTTTCCTTCCCGGAAGCCCGCTACGCCGAACTGACGGCGCTCAAGGCGCGTCTGCAGAAGAGCGGCATCAAGGCCAAGCGTAGCGAACTCCTCTGCGCCGGTCTGAGCCTGCTGCTCGAGCTGGACGATCAGGCCCTGCAGGAAATGTTGCGCAATACCGGTTCTCAGACGTAGATTTCCGGTTCGCGTCGGCTGCGGAAGGCTTGCAGACGGGTGGCGACGGCTTCGCGGTAGGGCGGTGGCAGGATGCGGGCTTTCGACGGGCATTGCCGGATGCAGCGCATGCAGAGAATGCATTTCTGGCTGTCGGTCTGTTTGGGATCGCCCTTCGGAATCGCAGACACCGGACAGCCGCGAGCGCAGGCGCCGCAGGCATCACAGGCTTCGGTGACGACCGGGGTGAGGGGCTGGGAGGGCGATTCGATATAAGGGCGGTTTCCCGGGACTTCGGGCGGGCAATTGAAGCGTTCGGAGAAGAAGGCGTCGTGAATCGAGGCAGCAAAGTCGTTGAGTACGGCAAAGTCCTGCGCATCTGGCCGACCCGCGGCGATTTCTTCGATGATGGAGTGTTGTGCGATGAAGGCGGCCGAGGAAAATACCCGGAAACCGCGCTCGCTCAGCAGGTCGTTCAGTTCGATGAGGGCGTCTTCATAGGCGCGGTTCCCGTAGACGACCAGGCTCACGCAATACGCGCCGTTGCCGGAAATCAGCCGGATGGCTTCCACCGCACGCGCCGGAACCCGGCCACGATAGACCGGCACGGCGACGATGGCCAGCGATTTTCCGCTGACGGAATGGCGGGCGAGTGTCTGTGCGCTGAGGTCGAATTCCTCGACGCGCGTTGATAGGGAAGCGGCAAGCCGGTTGGCAATGCGCTCGCTTGAGCCGGTGGGGCTGAAATGAAATACCGATACCGAGGTGATTTCCACGGGTTCCTCCCTGACGATTATGGTGAAAGATGAAAAATGAAATGTGAAAGGTGAAAGATCAGGCGCTTCGCGCTTTGTAAAGGGAAAACCAATCCGGGATCAACCGCTATCGGCACGGTTCTCCACTTTTCACGTCTCACCTTTCACATTTCACAGCATGGTCCGGATTTTCTCATAAGCCGCCAGCAACTGCCGGTGCATCTGGCAGCCCTGAAGCCCT
>CAYMYD010000015.1:18235-20988 GCA_964394535.1 uncultured Propionivibrio sp.
GATTTTCTCATAAGCCGCCAGCAACTGCCGGTGCATCTGGCAGCCCTGAAGCCCTGTTCCCGGCGCGGGGAGGTCGAAGAAGCGGGTTTCGCCGCTGAGCAGGGACTGGGCCTGCTGCAGCGTGGCGTGGCCGTAGAGTTTTTCCAGAGCGTGCGGGGGCGGGTCATCCAGTTGGCACAGGGTTTCGATGCAGCGATAGGTGCGCTGGCGCTCAGGATCGATTTGTCCGAAATGTCGAATCCAGTTGCAGCCTTCGCTGATGGCCTGGGTGTCGCCGATGGCCAGTGCCAGCAGGGTTTTCAGTTCGCCGACACGCAGTTCTTCCCAGAATGAGCCGGGGTCGGGCGCCAGGCCGATCAGTGCGGCCACCGGGCGTTCATCGGCGAGGGCGGCATCGTTCAGGGTGTCGAGCAGGTCGGCGCATTCCTCGTCATCGAGTTCCGGTAGATGGAGGATGGCTTCCCGAAGGGTGTTGCCGAAGCTGTTGTTTTCGTATTCCAGGTCGTCAATCGGGTAGATTTCGGAGAGGCCGGGAACGACGATGCGGCAGGTGTACAGGCCCAGTTGGTCATGTTCGGCCCGGTAAATATCGAAGCCTTCCCGCTGGATGCAGTCGATGAGCCAGGCACAGTCTTCGGCGGTGGTGGTGCTGAAATTCCAGTCACAGAAGGGGAAATCCGGCGTGTCGCCGAGGAAGTCCCAGCCGATGACGCCGCTGGAGTCGATGAAATGGGTTTCGATGTTGCTGGCACTGGCGACTTCGTCCTGATCGAAGGTGGGTTCCGGGAAACCGCCCAGCGCGTCGAGGGCGCGGCCTTGCAGGAGTTCGGTCAGCGCCCGTTCCAAGGCAATGGCACTGCGCGGATGTGCGCCAAAGCTGGCGTAACAGCCTTGGTCGTGCGGGTTGAGCAGGGTGACGCAGATCACCGGGAAGCGGCCGCCGAGCGAAGCATCCTGGACCCGCACGCCGAATCCGGCAGCGCGCAGGGTGGTCAGTCCGGCGACGATTTGTGGGCTGCGGGCAATGACCTTGTCCGGCACCTCGGGCAGGCACAGCCCTTCGCGCAGGACGCGGAATTTCACGTAGCGTTCGACAATTTCGGAGAGCGCCTGCGCCTGCGCTTCTGCGGGCGTATTGCCGGCGGCGAGGCCGTTGCTGACATAAAGATTGGTGAGGATGTTGAACGGGAACCAGACCGTTTCGCCGTCGCGCAGGCGCGAGAAGGGCAGGGCGCAGATGCCGCGCTCGGCGTCGCCGGTGTTGAAATCGACCAGCAGTTCGGCGTCGATACTGCCTTCGGGGTTGTAGAAGGCTTGCAGTTCCGGGGTGAGCAGGGCGGTCGGCCAGCGGTCATTTTCCGCAAGCGGGAACCAGCGTTCTTCCGGGTAATGGGTGAAGCGCTGTGTGGCCTGCTGCGTACCCAGCCAGTACTGGCTCCAGAAATGATGGCTGGCAAGGCGCTCGAAGAATTCTCCCAGCGCACTGGCGCGTGCCGCGAGTTGCGAACTGCCCTTGCCGTTGGTGTAGAGCAGCGGACAGTCGCGGTCGACGAGATGCACCGACCAGAAGCCGTCCATGGGCTGCAGCCAGGTGCGTTCCTCAAGCCGGAAACCAAGGCGGGCGAGTTGCGCCTGCATGCGGGTGATCGAGGCCTCAAGCGAGGCGTCCTTGCCGGGAAGAAAGTGTTCGGATGTCATGGATGCCGTGAAGAGTGAGGCGTGAGGAAATTGCGTTGATCGGAGATCATGCCCTTTGAGAAGCCAGATAGGCACCGAGCGAGACCAGGAGCAGGCCGCCCATCAGCCAACTGGTCAGGGCTTCGTCGAGCATGGGGATGGCGGCGAGTCCGATGACGATGGGCGTCAGCGAGAGCAGGGCGGCGGCGCGTTCGGCACCGAGCAGGCTGATTGTTTTCAGGTAGGTGATCATGGCGATGATGGTGGCGATCAAGCCTTGAAAAAGCCCTTGCGTGATGATCAATGGCAGGGGCGCGGCGAGAAGCTGCTTGGGTAACCAGAGAAAGTAGATCGGCAGATAAACGATGGACGAGCCGAAGGCGATGGCGCAGGTCAGTCCCCAGGGGGGATAGCGCCAGCGGGCGGCGAGGGTGGCGTAGAAGGCCCAGAGAATCGACGAGAGCAGGATCAGCAGATCGCCAAAGGCGATATCGGGCGACCAGGAAATGAAATGGGGAACGGCGGCACAGGCCACGCCGCTGGTAATCAGGACGAGTCCGCCGAGGCGCAGCCTGCCGGGGCGCGTGCCGGTCGTCACCCAGACGATCAGGCCGATCAGCAGGGGTTGCAGGCCGGCCAGCAGAATGCCGCCGTGGGCGGCCGGGGCGTATTTGAAACCGTTGTACGCCAGCGGGCAGTAGATCAGGCTGCACAGACAGGTCAGCAGCCACAGCCGCCAGTCCTTCCAGGCGCCGCGTGGCAGGCGCTTGGCGAAGGGCAGCAGAAACAGCGAGGCAGTGATCAGGCGCAGGGCATAGACATCGTAAGGCGTCAGTACACTTTTTCCGGCCAGGCGCGAAAACAGCGAGAATCCGCTCCACATGAGCAGCGTGGCGACAGCGGCAAGATAACCGCGAACGAGATGTTTGTTGCTGGTCATGGAGGCGGGTTCAGTCATCCGTGGCGGAGGATTCCGCAGGATTGAAGACCCGGTCCTGCGTCAATGACCCTGAATGCCCGCCACAGGAGCACCAAGGCGCTTCGGTGGCGGATGTCATTTTTTACGTCGCAACAGG
>CAYMYD010000016.1:0-19264 GCA_964394535.1 uncultured Propionivibrio sp.
CCTGCCAAATGATTGTGGCAACCCCCGAATTGATGTTGTAAGTTTGGGTTGCCGTGGGATCGAAGGAAACGCCGCCGCCTAAGGTAGCGCCACCAGTCAGCACCAGCCTATCCCCGGCAGTCGCGCCCTGTTGCTTGTCAGCCAGGATGGTGATGGTATTGGTGCCAGCTATACCCAGAATATCCACCACGCCGAGGGAGAGCGCCGTGGACTGCCCGTCGCCGCGGAGATCGATGGTTTCGATGCTGGAGATTGTGCTTATGTCCGATTGTAGCGTCGAAAGACTGTAGTTTCCGCTGAGTCCTTTGAGCGTAATGGTGTCGGTTCCGGCGCCGCCGTCGATCGAATCGGGTGTGTTATGGGTATTGACGATGAAGCTGTCGTTGCCCGCGCCGCCGATCAGGGTATCCTTGCCGCCGCCGCCGTCGATGACGCTGCCGCCGGTGCTGCTACCGACCAGATAATCCCGGTACGAGGAACCGGTGATGTTTTCGATACCGGAAAGCGTATCGACATCGGCCGATCCGGCCCAGGCCCGATTACTCGCCAGATTTCCGGCACCACTGAAATTAAGGTTACTGACAGGGTTGCTGCTCAGGTTGACCATGACGCCGTAGTTGACCGATGAGGGGGCTTGCATATAAACCCAGGAGGCCGTATCCGAGCCGAGACCGCCGTCCAGAGCGTCGTTGCCGAGACCGCCGACCAAGGTGTCATCGCCGCTCATGCCTTGGATGCTATTGGCGTGCTCGTTGCCGTAGAGATAGTCGCCCGCATTCGAGCCGATAATATTCTTGAAGCCATAGACGCGATCCGTGCCATGGCCAGTCGGACTGCCATAGGATGTTTCCCCATCCAGTAATCTTGCATTGTTACCAAAGATCGCAGTCACTGAGTTTTTGGAAATGTTGACAAAGACCGGATCAGTAGTGGGGTTGAAATCCTGAAAAGCGAGGGTGTCATTTCCCGTATAGTCATTCGCATCAGCCCCGCCGTAGAGCATGTCGCTCCCCCAACCGCCACTGATCGTATCGTTTCCCATGCCGCCATAAACGGTATCGTTGCCATAGCCGCCATGGAGCGTGTCGTTTCCACCCCCCCCCAGGATGCTATCGTTCCCCTCATGGCCATGAAAGTAGTCGCCTCGCGAACCGCCGGTCATCGTGTCGGCATATCTGCTGCCGTACCAGATATACTCGATGCCTTCCAGGGTATCCGTCCCCGCGCCGGTCACAATATATTGGTAAGGATTGGAGCCAGTGGCTTCGTTGGTTATCAGCCGGACGGGGTCCGCTGA
Organism: uncultured Propionivibrio sp.; assembly: GCA_964394535.1. Lineage (GTDB taxonomy): Bacteria > Pseudomonadota > Gammaproteobacteria > Burkholderiales > Rhodocyclaceae > Propionivibrio. Next base: position 1,298 of record CAYMYD010000016.1, read on the forward strand.
AGTACTGTAAGAGACATAGTCGTAAGAAGCCCCGCCCTTGATGTAGTTGTTGGCGGCGTTCTGCGTAACATAGATACGGAGATTCGACGAGCCGGCTACCTCGATATTTTCGATGCCGTTCGGGTCAAATTTGAGAATGGTTTTGGCAGTAGTCCAGTCATAGACTACCGTGCCCTGGTTCATATCGATCTGAAAATAATCGACGCCGGAAGTACGCGGACGATCCAGGATCAACGTATCGTTACCGGCGCCGCCTTCGACGGAAACCGGCGCGTCCTTTAGCGCATCCAGTACGATATCTTTCTGAAGAATTACGGCAAGACGGTCATCCCCTGCGCCGCCGATCAGGGTGTCGCTGATGACGGCAGCCAAACCGTTGCGGGTGGCGTAGCCGGTAATGCTGTCGTTGCCGCCGCTGCCGTCAAGTCGACTGCCGATGGTGCGCGTGGAGGTATCGTCGCCGATCAGGGTGTCGTTGTAGGCTGAACCGGTGAGATTGTGGATGTTGATGAAGTAGTCGCCCCGGGCGTCCTCGGTGTTGTCGAAGCGAGGACTGGTAACTGGATCAATGTCCGCGCTTGCGCCATCTTTCATCGACACGCGCACGGCGTTACTCGCGCTGGCGTAGCTCGCCGTATTGTTGCCCAGGCCGCCATCGAGCGTATCCGCGCCTGCGCCGCCCTCAAGCACATCGTCACCCGCGCCACCGTCGAGGTGGTTGGCGGCTCCGTCGCCGATCAGGGTGTCGTTGTAGGCCGAGCCGACGAGATTCTGGATATTGATGAAGTGGTCGCCTCGTGCGTGGCCAGTGTTGTTCAAGCGAACTGCAGCGTTGATGATGTTCGCGGCGTCAGCCATCGACACGAGCACCCCGCCGTCGGCGTGCTCGTAGCTCGCGGTGTTGGTTCCCCCGCCGCCGTCGAGCGTATCGGCGCCGCCCATGCCTTCAAGGGTGTCGTTGCCTACGCCGCCGGCGATGCTGTTGTCCTCCGCATTGCCGATCAGTTGGTCGGCATGGTTTGAGCCGATCAGGTCTTCGATCGAATCGAAGGTATCGCCTAGCGCTTCGCCGCTTGCAGTAAAGCCGACAAGCCCGGTCGTCAAGGAGACACCCACAGCGCTACCGGCGTGCTCGTAGGACGCCGTATCCCGGCCTTCGCCGCCGATAAGTTGATCCGCGCCGCCGCCGCCTTCGAGAGTGTCATTGCCTTGGCCGCCTTCGAGACGGTTAGCGCTGATGTCGCCGCGCAGGGTGTCGTTGTTGCGCGAGCCGATCAGGTTTTCAATGTTGGTGAGAGTATCGTTCGGACCGTCCGGCAGGGTGGCATTTACGCCGGAGGCGGAGAGGTCAACATTGACGCCGCCACCAGCAATCAGCCAGGCGTAGGAGACGGTGTCCACGCCCGCGCCGCCGTCGAGCGTGTCGCCCCCGCCCATGCCGACAAGGAAATCATCGCCCACGCCGCCTTCGATCTTGTTGGCGACGGCGTTGCCGGTAAGAGTGTCGTTATAGCTGGAGCCGATCAGGTTTTCGATGCTGGTCAGCGTATCACTCAGGGCGTCGCCTGCCGTGCCCCGGCCGGTGGTAAGACTGACTGCGACCGCTGCGCTAGCCCCGTCATAGCTTGCCGTATCGTTGCCTGCGCCGCCGTCGAGCGAATCAGGGCCCGCGCCGCCCAGCAAGGTATCGTTTCCTTCGCCGCCCAAGAGGGTATCCGTGCCGTCACCGCCTTCGATCCAGTCATCACCCTTGCCGCCTTCGAGACGGTTGTTGTCACTGCTGCCGATCAGGGTGTCGTTGTTGTCCGAGCCGATCAGGTTTTCGATGCTTGCCAAGGTGTCGTCGCCCCAACCGGTGGCACGGTTACTGTCCAGTGTCGTCGAGCTGAAGATTCTGGAAACGCCGGAGAGATTGGCAAAAACCGCCGTCGTTGCGTCGGAGTAACTCGCCGTATCAATGCCTGCTTCGCCATCCAGGAGATCGTTGCCTGGGCCGCCGAGCAGCGTGTCGTTGCCAGAACCGCCGTAGAGCGAGTCATCGCCGTCTTCGCCGTAAAGGAGGTCGGGGCCGGCACCGGCTCGTACAGTGTCGTTGCCCGCGCCCGCACGGACTTCAACGCCGACGCCTTCGCGCGGGAGCACCATCATGGGCTTGCCGGCGGCGTTGGTGACGGTAAAACCGTCAGTGCCGACGGCAGAGCGCCAGGTGAAATCGAGCACTTCGCCGAGCGACACGGCAAGCTTGCCGTACAGGCCGTCGACCTTGAAATTGGCCTTGAAATCGAACGGCCCGCCGCTATCGGCGACATCGTAGACGATGTTGAGATCGAGTCCGTTGGTCAGCATGGTCTTGATCGCGGCCTCGGTGGCCGGGATGGGAATGGTCCAGGTGTTGCTGCTGCTGCTGCGGACGGCACCGTGCCCCGTGATGCCGAAGCCCGCAGGCAATGCGCCGGGGAATTCGAGCTGGATGCTGGAAACGGTGGTCAGGTTGTTGATGGTGAGGTGCAGGTTTTTCGCCCACTGGCCGACGCTGCTGCTGAAGCCTGTGTTGAAATCAATAGTGTCGTTTCCGGCAGTGCCGTGGATCTGTTCGACCGTCGCCTGTCTTTCGGGGCTGGCGCGCAGGGCCAGTTGCTCGGTGGTCTCGCCAACCTTGTAGGCGCCGAGCGGGATGTCGGCTCGTCCCGACGGGTCGACCTTGAATTGCGATGAGGTGTAGAGGGCTGAAGCGATGTTGGGCAGCCCCGTCGCCGTCCCCATGACGCTCTCCAGGGTCGGCGTGACGCTGCCGCGCTGGTAAACGGGCGGCTCGGGCGTGAAAGCCGAAACAACCGATGATGGTTCGGTGTAGTCGCCGACGCCGTCCCCTTTGCCTTTGCCGGGGCCCGGGCCGGATCCGGCACTGATTTTCTGCATGGGTGCCGGCGGGGCCAGATTGAAATCGTCTTCTACCGGCAAAGGGGTTCTGCCACCCTCATCCTCGGGAGGGGGGGCGGCATCGATACGTTCGGAAACCAGACGCAGGCTGCCAGGTTTGGCCGAAAATGCGATGCCAACCTTCTGGAGCAGATCAGACAACGTTGTACGCTGGTCGGAAAAAATGGCAGGGTGAACCTTGCCATCCGTTGCATCAAGCGCACCGTTGGTAATGATGGCGAAATCACCGTTGGAAAAGCCAAGTAGCAGATCAATGTCGGCAATATCAACAGAAACCAGCTTGCCTAGCGCTTGCTTGACATTGACTGTGCCATCAGCAGAAAGCGCTGCACGCTCGGCTACATAGGCAGCGTGGGGAAGTTTGGCCAGATTGCGGGTTTGCGCCGCTTTGTTTGCATCTGCCGGATTTTTTACTTCATCAGCCATGATGGTTTCCTCAAGCATAACTCTTATTGATTATACAGGTGCTTTAGTGTGCGCTTGGTACAAAAATGGACGGACGGTTGCGGATTCCGGACGAACTGTCTGTGCGGCATGGCAACATCTTTTTCCTCTTTCGGAAGCGGACTGCGGGAGGTGAGGAATGTTTTTCATACTTTCCGTGTTGGTAGGTATAATTTCGCACGATTCATGATACGTCGCGCTGCTGCGATGTCATCATCCGACTTATATTTCAGATTGTGAATTATGGCGAATAGGCATCGTAAGGCTGTGCTTACAATGACAGCCGGGCTGTTTGTGCTTGTAGTGCATGCCTCCTGTGCTGCCAGTGAGCGCAAAGGTGACGAGCCATCCGCTCAGAAGCCGCGCTCTGCCGGTGTTCTTTCAAATGCGGCCAATGCGGCGGCTGCGGCCGCCAATGCGGCCAATGCGGCGGCGACGGCGGCGGCCGCTGCGGCAGCGGCCGCCGCTGCGGCTATTGATGGCATCAACGCCATGTTGCCCCCTTCAGAGCGTATCGCGGCACCGGCCAAGGCGGCGGGGGCGCAGAAGTCGCCAGCCGCAGCAACAGCTTCCGAATCACAGCCGCTGCTGCCTGCAACGGTAGCGCAACCCCCCATGTTTTCTCCGAACGAGGGCGCGCCCGGCAGTGTGGCCCGTTTCCATGTGCCGCAAGGCCGTACGTTGAGTGCGCTGGTTGGCATGCTCGAAATCCCGGTTGCGGTGCCGCAATACGCTGGCTTCAGCAAGCAAATCTCTGGTCAGCAAATGCTCGATGACGAGCAGTTTGTCGAGAGCACCGAGACCAGCCTGAACGAGGCGATTGGCGTTGGGCGCAGTTTCAGCCGTGAGGTACGGGCCGCCGAGGCCCGTACGGAGCAGGCGCATGCCCAGTCCGGTCAGGCTCGTGCTGCCTTGCTGCCTTCTTTGTACGTGCGCAAGAGCTCTGGCCAGGAAACCTCTTCGCCAGCATCGCGCTTTGATAGTGACGGTTTTCGCATCAAGAAAAGTACCCATCACCGCGAAGATACGACTTGGACGTTGAAACAGGCCGTTTTTGACCTGCCCAGTTTTCTGGATGTGCGCCGCCGCAATGTCATCAGCCAGGCGCGGGATGAAAGCCGCAAGGCGGCGGATGGAGATGCTTATCTGTCTTCGGCCAGCGCTTATCTTGCGCTTGTGTCAACCCGCCTGCTGGCAGATATGGCGCGTGATTTCGAGCGTCAACTGGGGGAGTTGCTGGTTTACATTGAAAAACGTGCCAGTGCTGGTGCGTCCAGTACGGCCGACATGGCTCGTGTCAAGGCGCGTAGTCAGGCGGCTACTTCTTCGCGCCTGGAGCAGGAATCCGCGCATGCGGCGGCCAGTGTTGAATTCGTCCGACTGACCAATATGGCACCGCAGATGGTGCGTCTGCCGGAGCTGGAAGATCTGGGCATCAACGCCATGCCGCCCAGCCTTGACGATGCCGTCAGGCAGGCGATGGAGTACAACCCTGATATTGCGGCCCTGCTTGCCGAAGCCAGAGCTGCGGAAATTGACCGTAGTGCGGCCAGGAGCCGTTTCCTGCCCAAACTGGATATCGAAGTGACGGATACCAAGTCAGTGCACGCACAGGGCGATCCGAGCAGTGATGGCCAGCACGACAAGCGCATCATGCTGGTGATGAACTGGAGTCTCCTGAGTGGTGGCAGTGATCTTTACTACGGCAAGGAGCGCGCCGCACGCCATGTCGAGCTCAAATACCGTCTTGATGACCAGCGGCGACTTGTCGTGCAGTCGCTATCAGCCCATTACGCGACACTTCGCAGCACGCGTGAGCGCCTCAATACCGGTTATGCCGAGCTGACTTCCATTGCCTCGGCGGCTGAAGCCATGTCCAAACGCATGCTTTCCGGTAACCAGTCGCTGCTTGATCTGCTCGATACTTATGATCGGCACTATCAGGCCAGGGCGCGGCTGGTTAACCTGCATATTCTGGAAATGAATTCAGTTGCCCATATCATTCGTCTGGCGCAGGGTACGCCTCGTGAAGGTGCGGGTATGGCGGCAAAGCCGCTGACTGATATGCCGGGAGAAGCGCCGGTGACGCAGACTCCTGTGGCTTCCGTGCCTAGGCGTGTTCAACCCGTGGACAGGGCTTCATCGCAGCTGGAGGTTGATCCTGCGTTGATGCAAAAGAATGCTGCGGGTGCGGAAAATTCCGCTTTGGTCGTGAAGGAGAACTGAGCATGTCGGGCGACAGAACCAGCGATGACGGCTCGGATATCTTCTGGCCAGGCTACGTCGATGCGGTGACCAATCTGGTGCTCAACCTGTTGTTCCTGCTGACCATCATGACCGTAGCCGTCTTCATGTTTGCCATGGAGCTTGGCAAGCAGCATACCTCGGTTAATGCCCCACGGGGGGAGTCGGTCGTCGAAGAAGTGCCGCCTGTCAGCGCTCAGGATGCCCGGACTGAGGTTGCCCCGATGCCGGAAAAGGAAGGCGAAAGTGCTGATGTGCTGAAACGGCAGGTGGCCGAGTTGCAGCAGGAGATCAAGCAACTCATGGCGGAAAAGCAGCAGAAGGAACGGATCGTAACCGCTACCAAGCCTTTTGCCACGCCAGAAAAGGGCGTGGAGCGCGTACGCGCGGAAGGCGGCGGGCTGGTCGTGCAATTTACGAATGATGCCGTGGCTTTGACGCCAGATGAGGCCAGCAAGTTGCGGACCGAGCTCAAGGCCTTGTCCGGTAGCGGCAAGATTCATGTCGATGTGACGGTGCCGCAGGGCTTTTCGGAAGCCAAGCGGCTTGGTTTTTATCGGGCGATGGCCGTGCGCAATCTGCTGATCGAAATGAAGGTTCCTGCCAACCGGATTGAGGTGTCGGTGCGCGAAGGCCGAGCTCGTTCTGATGCCTCACTTGTTCACGTTTCTTCCCGTTAAGATGAGTCTGGCTGTCGCCTCTTCCGAAAAACAGCGGCTAGCGCTGGCCGGTTTGACACCGCATCAGGCCTTTGTACTGATTGCAACGGTCGGAACCGCTTGCTTTGTGCTGTGGGCGGCGCTGGCCAGGCTGGATGTGATTGTTCGTACCGAGGGGCGCATTATTCCGGCCGGAAAGTCACAGATCGTGCAGCATCTGGAGGGGGGGATCGTACGCCAGATTCTGGTGCAGGAAGGGCAGGTGGTCAAAGCCGGACAGACGCTGATGGAACTTTCCGACATTCAGGCCCGCTCTACGCTGGGTCAGGAAAAGACCCGTCAGGCCGCGCTGCTTGGCAAGGAGGCGCGCCTCCTGGCCGAACTGAATAATCTTGATGCCATTGTTTTTCCGCAGGAGCTGGATGATGCGGATGTGCGTCGTGCTGAGAAGGAGGCTTTTCGCGCCCGGCGTTCGCGTCTTGCGGAAGAAACCCGTGTTTTGCGCGATCAGGGGGCACAGAAGCGTGGTGAGCGTTCGGAAAGCCATAGCCGCCAGCGTAATCTGCTCTCCGAACTGGAGGTCGCTCAGAATCAGTTGCGGGTGATTGAAAGCCTGCGAAAGAATGGTGCAGCATCGGAGTTGGAGTTGCTGGAGAGCCAGTCACGCCTGCAACGCCTGAAAAGCCAGATTGCCGAGGCCGCTGCTGTTGTGCCCCGTCTGCAGGCGGGGGAGGCGGAAATTGAGTCACGCATTGCCGAGCTGCGCGCACGTTTCCGTTCCGAAGCCTCTTCGGAACTGACCCAGGTACGCGCCGAGCTGGAAAAGTCATCGCTGGAAATCGGCAGCAGCGCAGACCGCCTCGAAAGAAACAAGGTGCGTGCGCCTGTTTCTGGTTTCATCAATCGCCTGAACATGGCAACAATCGGTGGCGTGGTGCGGCCGGGTGAACCCTTGCTGGAAATCACGCCGGACGATCAGCGGGTTGTGATCGAATCACGTGCCCGCCCGAATGATCGGGCCAATCTGCGTAGTGGTCTGCCGGTCCGGGTGCGGCTGGGGGCTTATGATTATTCGACCTACGGTGCAATGGATGGCATGGTGCAGGAAGTCTCTGCCGATACGCTGGCCGATGAGCGTGGTGAACGCTATTACCGGGTACGTATCGAAACGACCGCTGTCCCGCAGCATTCCGGCAAACCCATGGAGATTCTGCCGGGGATGACTGCCAGTGCCGATATCGTTGTCGGCAAGCGCACCATTCTTTCTTATATTTTGTCGCCGTTGCTGAAATTCCGCGATACAGCCTTGCGGGACCCGCGATGAACGCCGTACCAACCTGAAACAGCGAGAACGCCATGCTCAAACGCCTGCGAATCTATTATTTTTATGTTGCCCTGCCATTCGTTGCCTTGCTGACAGGTGCTGCAATTTATCACCAGCAGATTGCCCGGACGATTACCGCCAATCCGCATCCACAGATCAACTACGCCATTTTTGCCATCATCATTATGGGTGGCATGCTGATCCTGCGCGGCGTGCACCGGCTGATGCAGGAAGTGCGCGCTCTGGCCCGCTTTTCCGACGCGGTCCGGAGCAAGATGCCGCAAGCCGAATTGCAGGAGATGACGATCAATCTGGACGTCGACATCGCCTATGTGCTTCGTATGCTGGCGGCAACTTCCAAGGAAAAAACCATCACGCACCAGGAGCAGTTTGCCCTTGAGAACGAGCTTTCAAAATCGCGTTCGCGCCTGGCTTCACGTACCGCCTTGCCGCAATTTCTATCCGGTCTGCTGGTCGGCATGGGGCTGCTCGGAACGTTCATCGGCCTTTTGGCCACCCTCTCCGATATCAGTCTGCTGATCTCCAGCTTTGCTGACATCAACATGACTACTGCCAATCCGCTCGATGTGTTCCGCAACATGATCGAGCGGATGAAAGCCCCGATGCAGTCGATGGGTATTGCTTTCTCTGCTTCGCTGTTTGGCCTGCTGGGTTCGATCATTCTTGGCCTGATGATGGTTGGTGTGCGCCGCTGTATGGGCGATCTCATGTCTCTGCTTGGATCAGAAGTCGCGCAGCAGATTGAGCTTTCCCTGGCCAACGATGGATTTGCCTACAGCAAGAGCGCTTTGAAGCAGGGGGTGGCCTTCTCGGGCGATAGCGCTGCCAGAAACAGTGTGGAAGCACTTGCCAAAAGCCTTGCCCTGCTCATCGAAAGTGGCGGTGGCTGGTCGCGTATGCCAAGAGCGGTCACGGCGCCGCTTGCGTCGGCCGATGTTGCTGGCACGGCCTCGGATGAGGCTGCCTCCTCGCCGATGGGTTCTGCCGCTGATGTCGCACCGCAGTTGACACAGGCAGCGGTGCAGGGTGAGAGAGTTTCAGGTGGCAGCCTGGTGAGTGACGAGGGTGAGGAAGTCCGCATTCTGTTGCGGATTGAGGAGCGTTTGGCCGAGAACGCCAGAATGCAACTCCGGACACTGAATGCCGAGGTTGATGACTTCCAGAAGCAGCGTGGCGACATGTTGCGCTCGCTGGCAGAACAGAATGAGGCGACCAACAATTTCCGTAGTGAATTGCAGCGGGTTGGCCGACAGCTTGGCACGATTCTGGGAATCATGGAGAAAGGCAATACCGAGGTCATGACACAAATCAGTGAATTGATGATCCGTATGTCTGACGATTCAGCCGAAACCCATCGCCTGTTGCGGGCACAGCTTGAAAGTGCCGCACGGGGACAAGCCTCGCCGCCGGGAACGAGTTGATCTTGCTTGCGATGTTTGCCTTGCTCTAAAGGGATAGCAGCAAGTCGCCGACAACGTCTGCCTGCACCTTGCCATTGCCCTGCCCATGAAAATTCTTTTTGTCCACCAGAACTTCCCCGGCCAATATCTGCATCTTCTGCGCTATCTGGCGAGTATTCCCGGCAATGAAATAGTTTTCATCACCCAGCGGGAAGATGGTGCGCTGCCGGGGGTGAACAAGATCGTTTATCGCCCGCACCGCGAAGTGCTGGCCAATCAGCATCATTACCTGAGTACCGCTGAAGAAGGCGTGCTCAATGCCCAGGCGGTGGCTCGGGTAGCGCTAAAGCTCAAGCAATCCGGCTTTGTTCCCGACCTGATGCTTGGTCACAATGGCTGGGGGGAAATCTGGTATCTGAAAGATATTTTTCCTCATAGCCCGTTGCTTGGCTATTTCGAGTTTTTCTACCGTTTGCATGGTGCCGATGTTGGCTTTGACCCGGATTATCCCGTCAGCTTCGATACGGCCCCGCGTGTGCGCACCAAGAATATTGGCAATTTTCTCGGGTTGGACGCCTGCGATCTTGGACAGTCGCCGACCCGATGGCAGAAGTCACGTTATCCGGCGTCGTATCAGCCGATGCTGAAACTTCTGCATGATGGCATCAATACGACCCGGGCGCGTCCTGACATGCGTGCCCGGGTAAGGCTGCAGTGCAACGGGAATGAAATCGAATTGTCTCCCGGTGATGAGGTATTAACTTACGTTGCCAGAAATCTGGAGCCTTACCGGGGCTTTCCCAACTTCATGCGCAGCTTGCCCGCCATACTGGCGGCCCGACCACAGGCCAGGGTGCTGATCGTCGGTGGTGATGGCATAAGTTATGGCACGAAGTTGCCGGATGGTGAAAGTTGGCGGCAAAAGATGCTTGCCGAGTTGGGCGATTCTCTGAATTTGCAACGAGTGCATTTTCTTGGCGCGCTCCCTTACGAAGATTTTTTGCAGGTGTTGCAGGTTTCGCGAGCGCATGTTTATTTGACCTATCCGTTTGTCCTGTCATGGTCGATGCTCGAAGCAATGGCTGCCGAATGCCTGCTGATCGGTTCGCGTACAGCGCCGGTCGAAGAGGTTATCCAGGACGGGGAAAACGGGCTCTTGGTCGATTTCTTCAAGCCTGAGGAAATTGCCGGGCGGGTTATTGATGCGCTGGCCAATCCGCGTGCTTACAGCCTGCTCCGTAAAAACGCCCGACAGACCATCATCGAGCGTTATGACTTGCAGAAAGTGGCCTTGCCGGCACAGATCGAGGTGCTACAGCAGATGCTGGCGTCCCGCTGAGGGTTCGCTGCATATGGCTTCGGGCTGCGGGCGGTTTTTCCTAGCTGAGCTGTATGATTTTTTCTCGCGCACCGTCAGCGACCACCTTGCCACCGTCGAGCGCGATGACCCGTTCGGTCATGGCAAGCATGATGGCGCTGTGCGTGGTCATCAGCAGCAGCGAATCCTTCTCCAGTATTTGTGGCAGGCGCTCAGCCAGGCGACGTTCACTGTCCGGGTCCAGGCCCAGTGTTGGCTCATCGAGCAGCAGGATTCGCGCTGGTTGAGCGAGTACACGAGCCAGCGCGACTTTCTGTCGTTGGCCACCGGAAAGATTGGCGCCACGTTCCTGCAGTTGCATTCCCAAACTCATGCGCCCGCTGGAAAGTTCTTCTTCCAGTCCGGAAGCCCACAGCGCGCGGGCGAAGCGTGCTTCGTCAGCGTGCCTGAATGCGACACGGATGTTTTCTTCCAGGGTTCCGGCAAACAAGGCCGGATCCTGTGATTTCCATGCCATCCACAGTGCGCGGTTTTCACGGGAAATATCGCTGAGCGCCAAGCCATCAATCAGGATTTGTCCGCGATCCGGCGTGCAAAGACCTCCAATGCAGCGCAGCAAGGTGGTTTTCCCGGCGCCGGGACGACCAAGCAGGGCGATACGCTCTCCCGGACGGAGCATCAGCGAGACATTTTCCAGTGCGGCGGGTCGTCCTTCGTAGTGTTTGCCCAGATCAAGTACTGCAATATGCCCGGGGGTGTCTTCGCGCGGAATGAAGGTTTTTTCCTGCACGGGTGTTAGGCTACGCTCCATACGCAGTGCTGCACGCTGAAAGTCTTTCCACTTGCCCGTCACCATGAATAGCGAAGCAACACCGCCCATCGCGCGCGAGGCCAGGATGTTGCAGGCAATCAACCCGCCGACAGAGAGCAGGCGCGCTTCGATCAGGTAAGCGCCAACGGTGAGCATGGCGATGGTGCTCAGGGTTTGCATGACCGCCGAAGCGATTGTCAGATGCGTGTTTGCCAGACGACGCTGCCCTTCAAGGCTGGCAGCCGAATCGGATAGATCGCGCCAGTTGCGCAACAACGTGCCTGCGCCGGGTACGGTGCGTGTTACGTCGAATGAGGCCAGCATTTCACCCATGTAGGTCAGTTTTCTGGTTGTCTGCTTTTCCGATTCCCGCCCGAGACGATTGGCGCGTTCCTGTAGCAGGAAGCCGGTGGCGGTATAGGCGATGACCAGTAACAGGGCGACGATCAGAAGCGGCCAGGCAATGATGCCGATAACCAGCAGATAGAGCGCGAGGAAGGGGATGTCGGCAATTGCCAGCAGGTAGCCGGAGGAGACGAAATCGCGTGATAGTGACAGGTCTCGGTAGAGCGTCAGGAAGCGTGCTACGCCGCCTGCCGGGAAATCAACCTGTGCGAGCAGGCGGTGCCAGAGGTTTTCGTCGCTATGCAGGGTCAGATCCGTGCCGATTCGCTCGGTTGCCAGCGCACGCACGAGGCGCATGCCGAGATCGGTCAAGAGATAGATCAGCATGCCGATGACCAGTGCCCAGAGTGTCTCGAAGACGCCGTTGCTTACCACCTTGTCGTACACCAGCATGGAGAACAGGGGCAGCAGTAATTGTCCGGCATTGACGAACAGGCTGGCGATACCAATTTCGGCCCAGGCGGCACGTAGCGATGGCCAGAGTGCGAGCAGGGCATTCATCGACTCGCCACCTTGTCCGCCCAGCGGTGCGCGCATGATCAGTGCTTCGACGAAGGTTTCGCCAGCCAGATCGTCTGCCTTGCCGAGAATCTCACCTTCCGCGCCAATGATCAGCCAGTGCTGTTCCTTGCGCCAGAACAGTAAAAAGCTGTTGTCCGACTGTTGTACCAGCGCCAGATTTCCCGGCTGCTCAAGCAGTCGGGCAAGTTGGGTGGCGACATGTCTGGCTGTCAGGCCGACGCGGTTGATACGCCGGGCTTCGCGCATCCAGTCTTGTGGACGTGCCAATAGACGTTTGAGCAGGGCGCTCATCGTCAGCGCTGTCAGTCGGTCTGAACCGCACAGTCGCATGACTGCCTGTCGTACAGCCAGGTCGGAAAGGCCGTAAATGGATGTTTCCTGCGAAGAGGACATGATAAGGCGTGGCTCAGGTAGGAGGTTTGTCGGGTCTGGAGGCAGTGGGCACGGAAGATGCGTCAGGACAGGTGCATCATGATAGATAGGGGCGTCAGCAATCGTCCGATCCCCCGGCGCATACCGTCAGCAGCAAAACACTGTCTTTTCACAGCTCTTCCTTGATGGGCTGATTTGCAAAGTTCGCTATTGTAGCGGGATGTTCCTCACGATCCGGAAAACGATGCCTGCATTCGGCATCGACCAGGACATGGCGGTATGGTTTCCCTGAACCTGCTTTCCCTCTCTCCGCTTGCAACGGGTTTATTTTAGCCCCAGGCGACGTGACAGCTTGTGCAGATTGCTGGTGTCGAGGCCCAGTCTGCGCGCCGCAGCGGCCCAGTTGCCTTGGCTCTTTTCCAGTGCTTGCTGGACAAGCTGACGCTGATAGGTGTCCAGTGCTGTTTTCAGTGGCAGGTCGGCGGCTTCCGGCACCGGCGGGGCGGGTTTTTCGGGGGAGGGCGCCTGCAGGTCGAGGTCCAGATGCGCTGCTTCCAGTGTCACGATTCTCGTGCGCTCGGCGCCGCGACTGAGTGCACGCAGGGCTGCGCGGCTGATGACATGTTCCAGTTCGCGGATATTGCCGGGCCAGGCGTAGTCGTGCAGGGCGGCTTCGGCGCGAGGGGAAAGGCGCAGGCTGCGCAGTCCGAGCCGGGTGCGATTGATTTCCAGAAAATTTCCTGCCAGCAGCAACACGTCGCTGACCCGCTCGCGTAGCGGTGGGATATGCACCGGATAGACAGAAAGCCGGTGGTAAAGATCGGCGCGAAAATGCCCTTCGCGAACCCGCTCATGCAGTTGCCGGTTGGTGGCCGCGACAATGCGTACATCGACCTTGTGTGGCTGATCGGCCCCGAGGCGCTGGATTTCGCCGTTCTGTAAGGTGCGTAGCAGTTTCGCCTGGACGGAAAGCGGCAGTTCGCCGACTTCGTCAAGAAACAAGGTGCCGCCTTCGGCGGCCTCGATCCGGCCGACACGTTCCCCGGCTGCTCCGGAAAACGCGCCTTTGACGTGTCCGAACAACTCGCTTTCCGCCAGCGATTCAGGCAGCGCGGCACAGTTGATATAGGACAGCGTCGCCTGGCAGCGCCGTGAAGCCTGATGAATCCGACGGGCAAACAATTCCTTGCCGACGCCGGTTTCGCCGAGCAGCAGGATCGGCAGGTCGGACTCGGCCACGATGTCGAGTTCTTGCAGCAAGGCCAGCATCTGCGGACTGTTTCCGATGATCCTGGTTTCATCCGGTGAAACCTCCTGCATCGTGCCGATCTGGAAATGTTTGCTACGCAGCCGCTGGTTTTCTTCTTCTAGTCGGGCGAGATGGATCGCCACCTCGAACACCCGCGCCGCCTGTGCCAGTTCTCTTTCAGCAGAGGCCTGGAAAACATTGTTGACGAGGGCGTCGAGCGTCAGCGCTCCCCAGAGCCTGCCCTCTTGATACAGCGCAACCCCCATGCAGTCATGAACCGGCAGGGGTTCTCCCAGATGATTGTCGATCAGGCCGTCGTAAGGGTCGGGCAAGGGGCAGTCGAGCGGGTAATGACAGGGGGTGCGGCTTTCCAGTATCCCGGCCAGCCGTGGATGCTGGTCAATTCTGAAACGTCGCCCCAGCGTTTCGCGCGCCAGTCCGTCGGTGGCCACAGGTTGCAAGACATCGCCTTCGAGTTTCAGCAGGCAGACCGCGCCACAGGCGAAGTGCGCCCTCAGTGGGCGAAGCAGATTTTGCAGGCGTTCCTGTGACGTCTGTTCATGGCGGAATTCATCCAGAAGCAGGGAGGTGATCATGGTTGTTTTTACTCTCTAAGAGTTATAAATACCCTGGCCAGATAAGGTTATAAAAACCATGTTATTTGAATTATTCAGTGAAAACAAGTCCCTGGGAGATGGCACGATCCTTGCTAATGATTGATGGCCTCCTCCTCAACATAAGGAAAGACGACGATGAATCTGCTTGAACAAAGCCTTGGTCAACTGGCCTGCGATCTTCCGGGTTCCACCCGGATTTTTCACCGCTATAAACTCGATTTCTGTTGTGGCGGACAGCAAAGCTTGCGTGAAGCGATGGAAGCCGGTGATGTCGAGCCTGCCGATCTGCTGGCCGATCTGGCGGAGATCCGTCATGACGAGGTGCAGGAACAGGATTGGCGTCATGCCCCGATGTCTGAACTGATCGAACACATCCTGCTGCGCTTTCATGAAGTGCACCGCGAGCAGCTGCCCGAACTGATCCGTCTGGCGCGGCAGGTTGAAGAAACGCATGGTCAGCGTGCCGATCATCCGACCGGGCTGGTCAAGCATCTTGTCGGCATGTACCAGGATTTGCTGAGCCATCTGCAGAAAGAGGAGCAGGTCCTCTTTCCCCTGCTGCGCCACGATGAGTCGCGCAAGGCGCAGCTGCCGATGCTGGTGATGCGTCATGAGCATGATGCGCATGGTCAGGGGCTGCAAAAGCTGGCGCAACTCACCGCTGATTTTTCTGTTCCGGAGGATGCCTGCAATACCTGGCGGGCGCTTTATGCCGGGCTCGTTCGTTTGAAGGAAGACCTGATGCAGCACATCCATCTGGAAAACAACGTGCTGTTTCCACAAGCCGAGCAGGCGGGAGGCTGTCCTGCATGGTCTCCTTGCCAAGTCTGATTTATTTGCCTGAATTCTTTGACTGAAAGGAAAAACATGTTTTGTGTTCAATGCGAACAAACGATGCGCTTGCCGCAGGGCGATGCCGGTTGCAGTTTTGCCCGGGGCATGTGTGGCAAGACCAGTGAGGTTTCCGATCTCCAGGACATGCTGGTGTATTTGCTCCAGGCGATTTCCACCTATGCCGTCGCCGCACGAAAAGTCGGCATCATCGACGAGGAAATCGATGCCTACGCACCACAGGCATTTTTCGCGACCCTGACCAATGTGAATTTCGACGCTGAGCGCATCATCGACTTCAGTCGTTGTGCTGAGGCTTATCGCGACTCACTGCGCGAGCGTTACGAAATGACCTGTGCGATACAGGGGGTTTTAGCGGAAAAATTGCCGCCTGTGGCCCATTACACCCTCCCCGATGCCAGGGCGGCCATGCTCTCCGATGCGCATCGCTTTGCCCTGAACCGGCAAAAGCTGGCGGTTGGCGAAGATGTCATCGGTCTGCGCCTGCTTTGCCTGTATGGTCTCAAAGGCGCAGCGGCCTACATGGAGCACGCCCGCGTGCTCGGCCAGACCGATGCCGGGATTGCAGGGAAATACCATGAATTCATGGCCTTCCTTGGGCGCGAACCCGAGGATATGGCGGCGTTGTTCCAGTGCGCGATGGATATCGGCCAGCTCAATTACCGCATCATGGAAATGCTCGACAAGGGTGAAACCGAGACCTTCGGCCATCCCGAGCCTGTCCGGGTCAATACGCAGCCGATCAAGGGCAAGGCGATTCTTGTTTCCGGTCATGACTATCACGACCTTGAACTGTTGCTCAAGCAAACGGCAGGCAAAGGGATCAATGTTTATACGCACGGCGAAATGTTGCCTGCCCATGCCTATCCGGCATTCCGTCAATATCCGCATCTGGTCGGCAATTACGGGACTGCCTGGCAGAATCAGCAGAAGGAATTTGCCGCTTTTCCCGGCAGCATCGTGATGACCTCGAACTGCATCATCGACCCGAATGTCGGTCAGTACGCGGCACGCATCTTTACGCGCAGCATCGTCGGCTGGCCGGGGGTCAGGCATCTTGCTGACGGCGACATGTCACCAGTCATTGAAGCCGCCCTGGCCTTGCCGGGTTTCAGTAGCGATGCAGCACCGGTTTATACGACCACCGGTTTTGCCCGTAATGCGCTGATGGCGGCGGCCCCCGCAGTGATCGAACAGGTCAAGGCGGGCAATATCCGTCACTTCTTCCTGATCGGCGGTTGCGATGGTGACAAGAGCCAGCGCAGTTACTACACCGACTTGGCCAAAGCGGTGCCGAAGGATGCGCTGATCCTGACGCTGGCCTGTGGCAAGTTCCGTTTCAATACCCTGGAATTTGGCGAGATCAACGGCATCCCGCGTCTGCTTGACGTGGGTCAATGCAACGATGCCTATTCGGCAATTCAACTGGCGCTGGCCTTGGCGGATGCCTTTTCCTGCGAAGTCAACGAATTGCCCCTGTCGCTGGTGTTGTCGTGGTTCGAACAGAAGGCGATCGTCATCCTGCTGACACTGCTTTCCATGGGCATCCGGAATATCCGTGTTGGCCCGACACCACCGGCTTTTCTGACGCCGAGGCTGGTCAAGGTGCTGAACGACAGATTTGCCTTGCAACTGATTACGTCGGTGGAAGATGATTTAAAGGAAATGCTCTCCGCTCTCTGATTTCCACCGCCCCGGATGCGCTTTTTTTCGCGTCATCCGGGTTTTTATTGAGTGACTCGCATGACTGAAGAAACTACGATCTGGCAGGGGGACGGCCTGTTGCGCTGTCTTGAACGTCGTGAAGAAACGCATGACACGGCAAGTTTCATCCTGGCCGCGCCTCCCGGACAGCACTTTGTCTTTCTGCCCGGACAGTTCATCTCGCTGGGCGTGACGGTTGAGGGGGCCCTGCGCTGGCGGGCCTATTCGATTGCCAGCAGTCCGACGCAGCGCGAGCGCATCACCATTGCCGTCCGGCGCGTCGCCGGTGGCCGGGTTTCCAACTGGTTGCTCGACCATGTCCAGCCCGGCATGGTGCTGTCGGCACGTTCGCCATGCGGCAGCTTCGCGTTGCTGCCGGAGGATTTGCCTTCCTCCGTAGCGCTGTTCTCCGCCGGATGCGGCATCACGCCGATGATGTCAATGGCGCGCTGGTTGCTGGAAACCCGACCGGCGGTGAATGTTCATTTTTTCCACAGCGCCCGCAATGAAGATCATCTGATTTTCGCCAGCGAGTTGCACGAACTGGCGGCGGCCCATCGTCGCTTGAAGTTGCATCTCTTTCTGAGCCGACCACAGGGTCTGAACGACTGGTATTCCGGGCGCATTGATGCCGTGCGCCTGCGAACCCTGTTGACGGAAATGCGCTCCTTGCAGGCCTTCCTGTGTGGGCAGCAGGCTTACATGAATGAAATCAGCGCCTGGCTGTTGGACTTCGGCCTGCCGGAAGCCGCCATTCACCGTGAAAACTTTGCGCCGGATGCCGCAGAAAGTTGCCTGAGCGATGACACTTTCTGCCTCAGCGTGCCGGATTTTGGCAGGGATCTGGATATTGCTGCCGGAGAAAGTCTGCTTGAAGTGCTTGAGTCCGCAGGTCTGCCGATCATTGGGGCCTGTCGTACCGGTGTTTGCGGTTCCTGCAAATGTCGGGTCGTTTCGGGTGAGGTGAACAGCAGCACAGCAGGCCCCCTTAGCCCGGAGGATGTTGCAGCAGGCTATGTATTGGCATGCAGCAGTCGGGCAAAGAGCGATCTGCAGGTGTCTCTTGGATAAATCCGACTTTACTA
>CAYMYD010000017.1:0-16159 GCA_964394535.1 uncultured Propionivibrio sp.
ACACCGGGCCGGAACAGATCCTGCTGAAACCGGAACTGATCGTTCGCGGTAGCAGTTGCACGGTGCAAGGCATGGAGTGTGAAAAATGAAAGGTGAAATGTGGAAAACCCTGCCGGTAGCGGTCGTATCAGGATGGGTTTGTCGTTCACAAAGCGCGAAGCGCCTGATCTCACCTTTCACCTTTCACATCTTAGAATCCATTCATTGAACCCGACACAGGAACCCCATGCTCACTGGAGAACTTCGCAGTCAAATTGACGCCATCTGGAACGCTTTCTGGTCTGGCGGCATTTCCAATCCGATGGAGGTAATGGAGCAAATCACCTACCTCCTGTTCATCCGTCGCCTCGATGACGCGCACACCCTGGAAGAGAGCCGTGCGCGCATCCTCAAACAGCCGCTGGAAAAGCGTCTTTTCCCCGAAGGCAAGGACGCGCGGGGCCGGGATTATCAGGAGTTGCGCTGGTCGCGCTTCAAAAACTTCGCCCCGGCGCAGATGTACGAAGTCATTGGCGAGCACGTGTTCCCCTTCCTGCGTACCCTGGGCGGCGACGGCTCGACCTACAGCCAGCACATGAAGGACGCCCGCTTCACCATCCCCACCCCGGCCCTGCTGGCCAAGGTGGTTGATCTCCTCGATCAGGTGCCGATGGAAGAACGCGACACCAAGGGCGACCTCTACGAATACATGCTCGGTAAAATTGCCAGCGCCGGGCAGAACGGCCAGTTCCGCACCCCCCGGCACATCATTCAACTGATGGTCGAACTCACCGCACCCACGCCCAAGGACATGATCTGTGACCCGGCCAGCGGCACCTGCGGCTTTCTCGTCGCCGCTGGCGAATACCTGCGGAAGCGGCACCCGCAACTCTTCAACGACACCCTGGCCCGCGATCATTTTCACCGGGGCATGTTCCACGGCTACGATTTTGACCACACCATGCTACGCATCGGCAGCATGAACATGGCCCTGCACGGCGTCGAAAACCCCGACATCCGCTACAAGGATTCGCTGGCGCAAGACCACGCTGGGGACGAAGAAAAATACTCGCTGATCCTCGCCAATCCGCCCTTTGCCGGTTCGCTCGATTATGAAAACACGGCCAAGGATCTGCTTGCCCTCGTCAAAACCAAAAAGACCGAACTCCTCTTTCTCGCGCTCTTTTTACGCCTCCTGAAACCCGGTGGCCGGGCGGCGGTCATCGTGCCGGATGGCGTGCTCTTCGGTTCCTCCAGGGCGCACAAGGAGCTGCGCCGGATGATCGTCGAAGAACAAAAGCTCGACGCCGTCATTTCGCTCCCCTCCGGCTGCTTCAAACCCTATGCCGGAGTCTCGACGGCGATTCTGCTCTTCACCAAAACCAACTCCGGCGGCACCGATCAAGTCTGGTTCTACGACATGCAGGCCGACGGCTGGAGCCTGGACGACAAACGCCAGCCCTTGCTGGACGAAGCCAAACTCGGCGCGACCCCACAAACCCCCTTGAGCGTCGACGAACACGCCAGAAACAACCTGCCGGATGTGTTGCAGCGCTGGGTACAGCGAACCTGCAGCGAACGGGAACGCCCGTGCAGCGCCCAGAGCTTTTGCGTGCCCAAGGCCGAAATCGCTGTCCAGGCTTACGACCTCTCCCTCAACCGCTACAAGGAAGTGCTGCACGAAGCGGTAGAACACCGGCCCCCCAAGGAAATTCTCGCCAATCTGGCGAAGCTGGAGGAAGAAATCATGGCGGGGATGAAGGCGCTGGAGGCGATGCTGAAGTAAGAAGCTGTGGCACATTTCACCGACCAGATTTCAAATTGGGAACTGCTTGAAAATATGCCATGATTGAAGAAATCAGTTACGTTATGATCAGAATTAAATCATCCAAGGAGAAACACCATGCCCACAGCCATGCCCCTGAGCGCTGACGGCCAGTTCACCATCAGCAAAGCGCTTCTCGATCACCTCGGCGTCAAAGCTGGAGAAACGGTGCTCGTTAAAAAAATGCCGGACGGAAGCTTGAAACTTGAAGCGGAAAAAAAACGGGCTGATGTTTTAGAACTGGCCGGTGTTTTGGCCTCAGAAACAGATGTTCGCTTGTCTGATGAGGCTCTGGATGAGGCGATCAGGCAATCCTATGTTCAACGGGGAGCACGGGGAATTAAATGATCGTCATTGCTGATACGAACATCATCATTCGCCTGCTTGTCAGGGACGATGAGTCACAATTCAAGGCAGTTTCTGATTTATTCAGGAACGCAGAGGAAATCATCATACCAACAACCGTATATTGTGAAGTTGCATGGGTCTTGTCTGCTTCATACAGAATAAGGAAAGTCAAGCTGCTGGAAACATTAAGGAAGTTGCTAGCCAGCAAAAAAATCTCTGTAAGGGAAGATGAAATAGAGGCTGGTTTGTCCATGATGGAAGAAGGTGGCGATTTTGCCGATGGCGTAAACGCCTATGCTGGCCAGGCAATGGCACATGGCAGTGCCGTTTTTGCCTCATTTGACAAGCGAGCTGTCCGACTGCTCACCGAACGTGGTATATCGGCAATGGTTCCAGGGTAAATTGGCGATGAACGTTACAATGAAACGTGACTTTCAAAGGTGATGCTGCAATGACATTTTTACGCTTGCCGTTTGAAACAGTTTTTTCTGATGAATCTGGCGGAAACGTTAAAACTCCGCAAAGAGAATATTTACAGACAGGAGCATTCCCGATAGTCGATCAGGGGAAAATTCTTGTTAGTGGCTATACTAATGATGCGTCCCGAGTTTGTGGAGAAGGTCGTCCGGCGATAGTTTTTGGCGACCATACACGCTGCATTAAGTATGTCGATTTTGAATTTTGTATGGGGGCGGATGGTATTAAGGTATTGCGCCCTAAAATGGAAGCCGATCTAAAGTATCTCTACTATTATCTTCATTCTTTGAGACTGCCCGATGCTGGGTACGACCGGCACTACAAGTATCTCAAGCGTACAGAGATACCCCTCCCACCCCTCCCCGAACAACGCCGCATTGCCGCCATCCTCGACCAGGCCGATGCCCTCCGTGCCAAGCGCCGGGAGGCTTTGGCGCAACTCGACAGCCTCACGCAGTCGATTTTTATTGAGATGTTTGGGGATCCTGCAAGAAACACGAAGGAATTACCACTTGTATCTCTTGATATTATTGGAAAATGGAAAAGCGGGGGCACCCCCCCTCGCTCTCAAGGGGCGTACTTCTCGGGTTCAATACCGTGGTTTTCCTCTGGTGAGCTTGACAGCATGTATGTAAGTGAAAGTTTTGAAAAAATAACACCAGAAGCTATACATGAAACATCCGCAAAATTAGTTTCCTATGGTGCTTTGATGTTAGGTATGTACGATACTGCAGCTCTTAAAGCCAGCATTGCTGATGTCGAGTGTTCATGTAACCAAGCTATTGCTTTCGCATTGCTTGACAAAAATATGGTTGAAACGGTATATGTTTATCAAGCCATTACCATTGGGAGAGAGCATTTTCGTCGTCTTCAGCGGGGTGTACGCCAGAAGAATCTCAACTTAGAGATGATTAAACAGATTCAGATTCCGATCCCTCCGATAGAGATGCAGAGGATTTTTAGTGAAAGAGTTGTAGCACTGAGAAAGATAAAGAAATTTCATGAATGTTCCTTGGCTCAGATCGACTCTCTCTTCGCCTCCCTCCAATCCCGCGCCTTCCGGGGAGAACTCTAAATGAGCAATTTCAGTTTCCTCAACACCCCGGAATGGCTTTTTCTCTTTGAATCGGCCACGCAGGCGGAAAAACTGGTGAATACCGATGCCCGCGCGGCCTGTTTTCATGCGCGGCGCAGCCTGGAACTGGCGGTCAACTGGCTTTACCGGCATGAAGCGGCCTTGCGTGCGCCGTATCAGGACAATCTCAGCGCACGGATTCATGAGCCGACTTTCCGCCAGTCTCTGGGGGAGATGCTGTTTGCCAAGGCGAGAATCATTAAAGACATCGGCAATCAGGCGGTGCACGGCAATCAAAAGGTGCTGCCTCACGAGGCGGTCAATACCACCCGCGAGCTTTTCCACTTCTGCTACTGGCTGGCCCGCACCTATGGCCGCACGGCGCGGCCCGAACCCGGCCTGCGCTTTGAGCTCGGCCTGCTGCCCAAAATCGCGGCACACCCTGAACAGTCTGCCGCGCAACTGCAGGCGCTGGAGGCCGAATTGCGCGCTCGGGATGCGCGTCTCTCAACGGCGCTGGCCGACAAAGCGCAGCTTGATAAGGAACTCGCCCGCCTGCGCGCCGAGGTGGCGGCGGTCAAGGCGGCCAATACGGCGGTGCCGGATACCCACGATTATTCCGAGGCCGAAACCCGGCAACTCTTCATCGACACCCTGCTAAAAGAAGCAGGCTGGCAGCTTGAGCCGAAAAAGAACTGCGAGGTCGCCGTGAGCGGGATGCCCGGTGGGGGCAAGGGTTTTGTCGATTATGTGCTGTGGGGCGATGACGGCAGGCCGCTGGCCTTGATCGAGGCCAAGCGCACGACCAAAAATTCCGTCGACGGGCAGCAGCAGGCCAAGCTCTACGCCGATTGTCTGGAGGCGCAGTACGGCCAGCGCCCGCTGATTTTTTATTCCAACGGCTACGAGCATTGGCTATGGGACGATGTTACCGATCCACCGCGCCCGGTGCAGGGTTTTTACAAGAAGGCGGAACTGGAATTAGCCATTCAGCGGCGCAGCAGCCGCAAGCAACTCGCGGCGGCGACAATCAACAGCGCCATCGTCGAACGGCATTACCAGATTCGCGCCGTGCGCCGGGTAGGGGAGAGCTTCGAGGCGGATCATCAGCGTAAAGCCCTGCTGGTGATGGCCACCGGCGCGGGCAAAACGCGCACGGTGATTGCGCTCGCCGATTTGCTGATCCGTTGCAACTGGGTGAAGCGGGTGCTTTTTCTCGCTGACCGGGTGGCGCTGGTCAATCAGGCAATCAATGCCTTCAAAACCCATCTGCCGGATCTTGCCCCGGTCAATCTGGTGACGGAGAAGGCCGGCGAGGGGAGGGTGTTCGTTTCGACCTATCCGACGATAATGGGCCTCATCGAGGAAAGTTTTGACGGTCAGCGGCGTTTCGGCGTCGGGCATTTTGACCTCATCATCATCGACGAGGCGCACCGTTCGGTGTATCAGAAGTACCGGGCGATTTTCGATTACTTCGATGCCCTGCTGGTCGGCCTCACCGCCACGCCCAAGGAAGAGATCGACCATAACACCTACGGCCTTTTCGGGCTGGAAACCGGCGTGCCAACCGATGCCTACGGGCTGGATGAGGCGGTGGCCGACGGCTATCTGGTGCCGCCGCTGGCAATTTCCGTGCCGCTGAAGTTCCAGCGCGAGGGTATCAAGTACAGCGAGCGTTCCGAGGAGGAACAGGCGGAGTGGGATGCGCTGGAATGGAATGAAGAAGGCCGTATCCCGGAGGAGGTCAGCGCCGGGGCGCTCAATCACTGGTTCTTCAATGCCGATACCGTCGACAAGGTGCTGGAAACACTGATGACCCAGGGGCGCAAGGTGGCCGGCGGCGACCGGCTGGGCAAGACGATCCTCTTTGCCAGAAATCAGGCGCACGCCGATTTTATCGCCAAGCGCTTTGACGCCAATTATCCGGCTTACAAAGGCCACTTCGCTCGCGTAGTGACCTGCGCGACCGACTACGCGCAAAGCCTCATCAACGATTTCTCCGCCAGGGAAAAAGCGCCGCATATCGCCATTTCCGTCGATATGCTCGATACCGGCAGTGACGTGCCGGAAGTGCTGAATCTGGTTTTCTTCAAGCCCGTGTACTCGCACACCAAGTTCTGGCAGATGATCGGGCGCGGCACCCGCCTGTGCAAGGATTTGTTCGGCCCCGGTGCGGACAAGGCGGATTTTCTGGTTTTCGACTTCTGTCAGAACCTCGAATTTTTCAGCCAGAACCTGCCGGGCGCGGAAGGCGCAGCAAGCGAACCGCTCTCTACGCGCCTTTTCAGGCATCGGCTGGCGCTGATTGCCGGGCTGGACAAGCGGCACCCGACCGGCCTGCAGATCGGCTATACGCCGCCTGCGCCTTATGGCGGCTATCTCTCGGAAAGTGAATTGCGTGCGGAAACCACCGCGCTCTTGCATCAGCAGGTGGCCGCGATGTGCGTGGATAATTTTGTCGTTCGTCCGCAGCGGGAGTTTGTTGAGCGCTTTGCCAAGGCAGAAGCCTGGGAAAAGCTGAGTGAAGAAGATTTCCATGCCCTGAGCACCCGCGTTGCCGTGCTGCCCAGCGAACTCATCGACGAGGATGAAACAGCCAAACGCTTTGACCTGCTGCTCTTGCAGACTCAACTCTCCATCCTGCAAGCCGGGCCGGATTTTCCCCGGCTTCGGGAGAAAATCCAGGCGATTGCCAGCGCCTTGGAAGCACAGGAGAACATCCCGGCCATCAAGGCGGAAATGTGGCTGATTCAGGAGGCCGCCAGTGATGAATGGTGGAAAGACATCGGTTTGCCCGCTCTTGAAACCTTACGGCGCAAGCTGCGGCTTCTGGTCAAGCTGATTCCCAAAGGGCAGAAAACAATCATTTACACCGACTTCGAGGATGAATTGGGGGAGGCCGTGACAGTGGCGCTGCCGCAAGCGACGGCGGGGCTCGACATGGCGAAATTCCGCGAGAAAACCCGCGCCTTCCTCAAGGCGCACGAAGCCCACCTCTCGCTACAACGCCTGCGCCGTAACCAGCCCTTGACGACGAGCGACCTTGTTGAACTGGAAAAAATGCTGATCGAGGCTGGCGGCACGCCGGAACTCATCAGCACCGCCAAAAAGCAGAGCGGCAGCTTGGGCATTTTTATCCGCTCACTGGTCGGGCTGGAACGTGAGGCGGCGATGCAGGCATTCAGCCATTTTCTTCAGGGCAGCACGGCAAAGCCGAACCAGATTGAATTCATCCGGCTCATCGTGCAGGAACTCACGCAAAACGGGGTGATGGAAGCCGAACGTTTGTTCGAATCGCCCTTCACCGACCTGAACGCACAGGGGCCCGCCGGCATGTTCTCGCCGGCAGAAGTGATCCACATCCAGCAGGTGCTGGACGAGGTCAGGCAGCGGGCAGTGGCCTGAGCATCAGCCCAGTGCCGCCGTCAAGGCCGGTACCGCCTGAAAGAGATCAGCAACCAGTCCGTAATCGGCCACCTGGAAGATCGGTGCTTCCGGGTCTTTGTTGATGGCGACGATGACCTGGCTATCTTTCATCCCGGCGACATGCTGGATGGCTCCCGACAAACCGACCGCGATATAGAGTTGCGGCGCGACGATCTTGCCGGTCTGACCAATTTGCAGGTCGTTGCTGACAAAACCGGCATCGACCGCTGCGCGTGTAGCGCCCAGCGC
This sequence comes from uncultured Propionivibrio sp., assembly GCA_964394535.1. Lineage (GTDB taxonomy): Bacteria > Pseudomonadota > Gammaproteobacteria > Burkholderiales > Rhodocyclaceae > Propionivibrio. The sequence continues at coordinate 7,380 of CAYMYD010000017.1, forward strand.
GGCACCGAGTTTGTCGGCCAGAGGGTCAAGCAGCTTGTGGAAGTTCTCGCCGCTTCCCAGCCCACGCCCACCGGAAATCACTACCTTGGCGCTGGCAAGTTCAGGGCGGCTGTACTGCTTCAGTTCGCGCGAAATCAGGGTGCTGGCCCGAATCTCTCCGGCAACGGAGGGCAGGGCTTCGATCGGGGCGGGCGCACCTTGCCCGGCAGTGGCAAAGGCCGTCGGTCGGATGGTGATGACTTTGACCGGATCAGCCGATTGCACCGTCGCCAGTGCGTTACCGGCGTAGATCGGTCGAACGAAGGTGTCAGGCGATACCACTGCCACGATTTCCGATATCTGCGCCACATCGCGCAGGGCAGCCAGCCGTGGCATCAGGGCTTTGCCGCCCACACTGGCGGCAGCGAGATAGTGGCTGTAACCGGCAAGCGCAGTGACAATCAGGTGCGCCAGCCATTCCGGCGATTGCGTCTGATACTGAGGCGCCTCGGCGAGCCATACCTTGCTGACACCCTCGATTTGTGCGGCATGGGTCGCCACCATGCGGCAATCCTGGCCTGCCACCAGAAGATGAATTTCGCCACCAATCTGCTTTGCCGCCGTAACGACCTTGCCGGTCGCCGCATTGAGCGACAGATTGTCGTGTTCGGCAATAATTAGGCAACTCATGAAATCACTCCGGCAATTTTGAGTTGGGCGATGAGTTCCCCGACTTCCTTGACCATGACGCCGGTGCTGCGCTTGGGCGCTTCGACGACTTTCAGGGTCTGGAGGCGCGGGGTGACATCGACCCCCAGGCTTGCCGGTGAAACCGTATCAATCGGTTTTTTCCTGGCCTTCATGATGTTGGGCAGGGAGGTGTAGCGTGGCTCGTTCAGGCGCAGGTCGACGGTAATGACGGCAGGCAGAGCCATGGCCACGGTTTCCACTCCACCGTCAATTTCCCGCATGATCGTGACGTTTTGCCCGGCAACTTCGACCCTGGAGGCAAAGGTCGCCTGCGGCCAGCCGAGCAGGGCGGCGAGCATCTGTCCGGTTTGATTGGCATCATCATCAATGGCCTGCTTGCCGGTGAAGACGAGTGCGGGATTTTCCCGCTCGCACAGCGCCTTCAGCACCTTGGCGACGGCGAGCGGGTGCGTTTCAAGCTCGGTTTCGACCAGAATGCCACGATCCGCGCCTATCGCCAACGCATGACGCAGGGTGTCCTGACACTTGGCAACGCCCATCGAGACGGCGATGACTTCCGTGGCGATTCCGGCCTCCTTCAGCCGGACAGCTTCCTCCACGGCGATTTCGTCGAAGGGGTTGATCGACATCTTTGCACTGGCCAGATCAACGCCCGTGCCGTAGGCCTTGACGTGTACCTTGACGTTGTAATCCAGCGCCCTTTTGACTGCGACAATGATTTTCATCGGTTTCACTTGAATGTCTGCCATCCCGGAAGGATAAAAAACCGTGCTCGTTACCGCAAGCGCTGTCGGGTTTTTTACGCCAACTACAGACGCCGGATATGGAATCCGCCATCCACGTTAATGACTTCGCCGGTCGAGAAGTCGAGCAGGCCGGAGCAGGCTGCCCAGACGGCCTTGGCGATGTCTTCAGGCTGGCCCCAGCGTTTGATCGGGGTGATGCCTTCCGCGATCATCGCATCGTATTTTTCCTTGACCGGGCCGGTCATGTCGGTGGCGATGATGCCGGGGCGGATTTCATAGACGTTGATGCCTTCATCGGCCAGACGGTCGGCAAAGAGTTGCGTCACCATGGCGATAGCGGCTTTGGAGATGCAGTATTCGCCGCGCTGGGTCGAGGAGGTATAGGCCGAAACCGAGGAAATATTGACGATTTTCGGCGAAAGCAGCGGGTTTTTGGCACGCGCCTGACACATCAGCCGGGCGGCTGCCTGTGAAAGGAAAAAGGTCGATTTGAGGTTGATGCCGAGCACGCGGTCGAAACTTTCCTCGGTGGTTTCGAGCAGATCCATGCGCACTTTCGGGGCAACGCCAGCATTATTCACCAGCACATCGATGCGACCAAAACGTGACATCGCCGCATTGATGATTTTTTCGCGTCCTTCCGGGGTGGATACGTCGGTCTGCACATACAACCACGGAAGGCCACTTTGCTCGATGGCCGTGAAGTTTGCCGCGACGCTTTCCAGCGCCGAGGTGCCAACCGCGACAATGGCAAAGCCCTCGTGGGCCAGTTTGGTGGCAATGGCGTTACCAATACCGCGTGAAGCCCCAGTGACGATGGCCAGTTTTGTTTCACTCATGCTGTTCTCCTTGCTTGGTTAAACCACGGTTTTATGTCGCGCAATACAGGTATCGAGCACCACTTCGCCGGGCTGGCTCCACCAGTGTTCGGAGAAGATTTCAACCTCGGCAAAGCCTTGGTAACCTGCATGCTCCATCCACTGACGACATTTTTTCAGTTCGATGACCCCATCACCCATCATGCCGCGATCGTTGAGCAGGTCACGCGTGGGGGTGAGCCAATCGCAGACGTGATAGGCAAGCAGACGTTTGGCACCGGCACGTTCGATCTGGCTTTGGAGCTTGGGGTCCCACCAGATATGGTAGAGGTCAGCGGCGACACCGAGCATGCCGGTTTGTCCTGGATCCAACTCGTCACACAGATCAAGCGCTTGTTCCAGGGTGTTGATACAGGCGCGTTCGGCGGCCTGCATCGGATGCAGTGGCTCGATGGCCAGCGGCATGCCGACTTGACGCGCATATTCCAGCGAGGCGGCAATGCCATCGCGTACTTCGTTGCGGGCACGGGCGATGTCGTGATATGCCGGAGAACCGGTCAAGGCACCAGGCAGCGAGCCGACGACCAATACCAGGCAGGGCGCTTCAAGCTGTCGTGCTTCATCAATGGCGCGGCGGTTATCGTCCAGCGCTGCCCTGAGACCGGCGGCATCGACTGCCGGGAAAAAGCCGCCCCGGCAGTAGCCGGAAAGCTGGATGCCGGTGGCGCGCAAGGCCTGTTCAATCTTGCCAATCCCGACGGCGGCAACCTGATCACGCCACGGGCTGATCGCCCTGATGTCACGTCGGGCACATTCCTCGATGATGCGGTCAAGCGGCCATTGCTTGCGCACCGTGGCGGTGTTGATCGAGAGCAGTTCGTGATTCAGTGAAAAGTCGCGCATGAAAAACCTCTTGTCTGATAATCGCTTGCTCAAATGAGCAGAGCAGGGCGCATTGCTGTGCTTGCCGCGACGACTGATGAGTGTGGTTTCATCTATCCACTGAACCACTCCTGTCAGTCAACTCTTTTGAATATTAACTGACCGGTTGGTTGAGTTCAAGAGATTACACCAATAAAATTTCAGGGCAGAAAGAGTGGTTTAATAATCAGATGAATTACGTATAAACAACTAGTTGTGTTTGTTAATTAATCTTTTTTATTAAGTTGTACGCGGTTTGAAAAAGCCGTTAATCAGCATCGAACGGACAAGAGGATAAGTGCAATACCGCGACCAAGCTCCCGGTTTGAAGAGGTCAGTGCGCAATCGATAGCATCTGACCGCACCCGATAGGCCGCTTGGAACCGTTTCCGTTCCTCAATCCTTTCTGCCTTTCAGCTTTTCGCTTTTGTCGAACAGAGCGTGGGGCAAGCCCGGGTGGTTTGCGATCCTCAGGATAAATTATCCATCGCTGAAGTAGCCGTCGTGTGAGAAGTGCACAAAACGTTTCTTTGAACATTTTGACAAGCCTCGCAGTTTGAGCTTTTCTGTCTGGCCACTCTCTCAAACATCTTATACATAATATTTTACATAATACAAATTATGCGGTGTTTGGAAGGCGGTTTTCAAGAGGCTGTTGAGAAGCTTTGGTGGATTTCGTGGGCTGCGGTTGATCGGTGGATTGCCAATCAACCGCAGCCCTACCAAACTCCCACACAAGCAACTCTCTACTTGGCGTCCGGCACGAATTTCAGCACATTACCGTTGATGCAGTAACGTTTGCCGGTCGGTGGCGGGCCGTCGTCGAAAACGTGGCCGAGGTGGATGCCGGAGCTGGCGCTGCGCACTTCAACGCGCTTCATGCCGTGCGAAACATCGGCATGCTCCGTAACTGCGCCGGGCAGCGGACTGAAAAAGCTCGGCCAGCCTGTGCCACTGTTGAACTTGCTGTCACTGCGGAACAATGCCGCGCCAGTAATCGGGTCAACAAAGACCCCGGGGCGTTTTTCGTCGAGGTGCGATCCCGTTCCCGGATGCTCGGTTCCCTGTTCGAAAGCGATTTTTTGCTGTGCGGGGGTCAGTAGATGAAAACCAAGCCACTTCCAGAAACGTGTCTTGTCGCCGTTGTAACCGGTAAAACGTGAGACTTCCTTGCCGTTTTCAAAGAGCACGATGGTGGGTGTGGCAAACAGCACCTTCTCCAGCACCCAGCCGGTCGGTGCTTGCGCGCTCAGCGAACGGGCAATGGGTACTTCCGACTTCCAATGGTCGAGCACGTCCGACTTGAACTGCTTGCAATAGGCACAATCCTCCGCTTCGAAGGCCACCAGTTGCCGTTTCAGGTTTAACGATTTCGCCTCCAGCGGCGGTTTGGCGGCTGCCGGCATGCTTGTCGAACTCGCCGCCACCGAACCCGGATATTTCACGCCGGTACCTCCAAGACCACAATAGCCATCAGGATTTTTCTTCAAATAATCCTGATGATATTCCTCAGCCTTAAAGTAATTCTTTAACTGTGCAATTTCCGTGGTGATGGTCTTTTTACCGGCTTTGCTGAGAGCTGCCTGGTAGGTATCGCGGGTTTTCAGGGCGACGGCGCGTTGTGCGTCGCTGGTCGTATAAATCGCGCTGCGATAATTGCTGCCGATATCGTTGCCCTGCCGATTACCCTGCGTCGGATCGTGGCTTTCCCAGAAACGGATCAACACGGTTTCAAGACTGACTTTGGCCGGATCAAAGCTGACCTTGACCACTTCGGCGTGATTACGCTGCGTTGCCCTGCCGCGCTTGATCTCGCGCTCATGCGCCAGTACCGCTTCGTAGGTGCCGGGAATGTCGCCGTTGGCATAACCGCTTTCGACGTCAATCACCCCGGGAATTTCACTCATGCGCTTTTCAGCGCCCCAGAAACAGCCCATACCCAGCACAACGGATTCCGTCGCCAGCGCCAAATTTGCGTTCATCAGCAGCACCAAGCCTGCCAGGCAGGCAAATTTTCGATAAGAAAACATGTCAGATCCATCATTGAATGTCCGGGATTGCCGGAGAAATGGGCCTCCAACCGCCCTCCTCCGAGACCTTGTGATGCGATTACGTCTTTTGCTTCATGCCATCCTTGTGCATTGTATCCTTGACGAGTACCCGCTTCTGACTACTTCGTTCGAGCATTGGTTCTGGTTACATGGAGGGAAAGGCAATTTTTTCTTCTGGCTGTAACCATTCAACCCGGATCGGCGAACTACAACACATGAAATCCTCCACGTCCGAGCTCGAACAACGCTGGCGAACCCTGTTTCTGGCGGCATTGACTGGCAAGCATGACGATTATCTGCGTTTTCTCACCGAAGCCTCGCGACACTTGCGCGGCTATTTCCGCAAACGCCTGGCGCATTTTCCCGGCGATATTGAAGACCTGGTACAGGAAACCCTGCTTGCCATCCATATTCAGCGTCACACCTATGATCCCAAACGCCCGCTGACGCCATGGATACACGCCATTGCCAGATACAAACTGGTCGATTTACTGCGTGCCCGCAGCGACCAGATTCTGCTGACCGATCCGCTGGACGGGGAAACCGAAATGTTCTGTGCTGTGGAAGAAACACCAATGCTGGAAGCAAAAATCGACATCGCAGCCCTGTTGGAGCAACTGCCGGAGCGCTACCGACTGCCGATCCGGCACGTCAAGATCGATGGTGAATCGGTCATGACCACCGCCCGACTGACCGGCATGTCCGAATCGGCGGTGAAAATTGGTATTCACCGGGGCTTGAAACACCTGGCCAAACTCATTCGAGGTGAAAAATGAAAACAGAGGAATTACTGCTCCTGCTGGCAACCGGCACCGAAGCCGTCAATCCGCGTGAAATCGAACAGCGCCTTACCAAGGCACTCGCCGTCGGCATTTTGCTCTCGGCGCTGCTGATGAGCGGCTTGCTTGGTCTGCACAACGATCTCCTCACGGTGTTGGCGCTGCCCAAATTCTGGATCAAGATCGCTTTTGCCGCAGCCTTGAGTCTCGCCAGTCTGCTGGCGCTGCTACGACTGGCGCGTCCGGGTGTCGAAGCCGGTCTCATGCCGCTGTTCGTCACGCTGACTTTCCTCACGCTGTGGGGACTGGCCGGGTGGACACTGTTCAATGCTGACGCCGCACAACGTCAGGAGCTGATTTTCGGGCAAACTTGGAAGGTTTGCCCCTGGCTCATCGCCCTGCTCTCGGCCCCTTTACTGTCAGCCCTGCTCTGGGCCTTGCACTTTGCCGCACCGACCAGGCCACATCTTGCCGGCGCAACCGCCGGTTTGCTGGCAGGCGCCCTGGCCACACTGGTGTATTGCATTCACTGCCCGGAAATGGAAACCCCGTTCCTCGCTGTCTGGTACGTCCTGGGGATTTGCATCCCGGCGTTACTGGGCGCTTTCCTCGGCAACCGGTTGCTGCGCTGGTAAACAAGCTCTGCCCCAAACACTCATTTCTGTTTTGCGGGAGAGAAAATCCTGGTATCGCACGCTCCCCACTCCGATACTTTCCTCTCGAGGAGGGGTTTCTCTCCCCTTTTCTCATTTTTTCTTCCTGATGATCTCTACCCGGCGGTTCTTGGCGCGCCCCTCCTCCGTGCGGTTATCGGCAACGGGCTTTTCCTGTCCCCAGCCAAGGGCCTCCATGCGTTCCGCCTTGATGCCTTCTGCGGTGATGAGGGTGACCACCGATTTGGCACGGTTCAGGGAAAGTGTTTTGTTGGCGGCAGGCGTTCCCTGACTGTCGGTATGTCCTTCAATCGAAACCTCAAGCGTCGGCTGCGACTTCAATAATGCGGCTATTTGCCGGATCTGGGGCAGCGATCCTGGTTTGACGTCGGTCTTGTTGGTGTCGAAATCAATGTAAAGCGTGGCGAATCCATCTTTGAGCAAGGCTTCCCAGATCAGGTTGGCGGAAATCTCCTGCTTCATGGCTTTCTGCACCAGAACGGTCAATTCAATCGCCCGCCCCTCGTTGAAAACCTCGATACCGGCATAGACATTCCCCTCCTCCCGTTCGAAACGCAGCGCCGTATAGCGTGGATGATCGGCAAGGATCGTGCCGGACTGCTGTTTGGCGGCATTCTGATAATTGCGCCTGATTTGCAGGAAACCGGGCGGGTCGCCTGCGGATTCTCCATAGCTGTACTTGATGAAATAACGATCCCCTTCCGGGTGTTGATTCTTTGGTGAATCCGGGTCTTCGTCGATTTTAATCAGTGCGGCGTCGTATTTCTTTTCACAGCGCTCGATGTGATAGCCGGGCAGCCGGGTAAACAACGAGTGATCCTTGCAGCCTTTGGCATCGGCTTCGGCCAGTGCCATGGTCGGCAGGGAACACAGCAGGCTCATGAACAGCGCATGACGTCGATTCGTGAGGAACATGGTTTTCTCCCGAGTCAGAAGTTCGGTTTCAGAAAGAGGCTTGCCATCTGGCGGCCAGCCAGTAATCGGGAACTTCGCCCCGAGTCGTTGCATTGAGCATGATCGACGCACGTCCACCCGCCAGCTTGCCTTCGATACCGAAACCGGCACGCAACCAGTCCCGGTCGTACTTCTGTCCATCCAGTTTGAAATCGAATAAACCAATCAGTTGTCCCGAGCTTGACGGGCCGGTTTTTTCAAAGCGGTGGGCGGCTTCCAGCATGCCGACCAGATTCAGGCCATTATCAAGTGGCTTGGCAGCGTTGATGCCCAGACGTAATTCGGTCGCCCGATATTTTTGACGTTCGTAGTGCGCCGGGAAACCACCGTGTTTCTCGGTATAGTCATCAAGCCGGGTTTCTCCATAAGTCAGGTCGGTGTAGGGAGCAAAGTGCGTGTCGCCGAAGCGCCAGGCTTGTTCCCAATCCACCCGGGCACGCAGTCCCCAGCTCCGCATATCGGGCCTGCCGATGGAAGCGTCAGGCTGACCGGCGTTCATGTAAGCACGCTTGATATCCAGCTTGCCAAGCTGCCCGTAGGCACTGAAGGTGCTCCAGAGCGTCTCATTGATCGGCAGCAGGGCTTCAGCCAGCAAATAACTGCCGTCGGCATGGACGTGGCCGGATTGCTCAAGATTTTGCCTGCTCCAGTTCTGTCCGAGCGAGAGATTGAACTGCGCAGGCCCGAACTTGTAAGCCATTCCCAGTTCGGCCAGCCCCAGATGACCATCATGCCGACCGTGGTCGTCACGCCCCCAGTCGCCGGCAACCCAGAAAGCCTTTTGTCCGTCGACAATGCGGCTTGACAAAGGATTGCTGTGCGCGCCATTGACCATCACGAGGATCGTATTGAGCGCCACGCCGCCAACGCCCTGTACGCTCATATTCATGCCCTGCTGAACATCGGAGAGCATGATCATCCCGCTTCCCTGCGACGATACCCTGGCGATGAAGGCATGATTGTTCTGCAGATTGCCGACGACAACCGAACCATCCGCGCTGACCGATCTGGCATCATAGGTAGCAAAGCTCTGAGCAACCTGAACACCTGCAGCGGCCAACCATGCCTCGACACTCTTCATGCCGCTTGCCGCAGTCCAGCGAAAAGCCCGATATACGAGGTTGTTTGTTGTTCCCGACTGACCAAC
>CAYMYD010000017.1:16259-18999 GCA_964394535.1 uncultured Propionivibrio sp.
CCCAGCGTCCCCAGATTCTGCATGCCACCGCCCGATGTCCAGCGAAATGCTCTACGGTCCTGGCTGGCATTGTAATAAGACCAGCCGACCACAACCTCCCCGTTGGCGGAAGCAGCACGCGCTGTTGAATACTCGCCTCCCAGTGTTCCCAGGTTCTGCATCCGGCTGCCGGAGTCCCAGCGAAAGGCCTGGTCCCCACCCTCGTTAACCGACGCGCCACCGACCACGACTCGACCATCGGCGGAAACCCCTCTCGCCAGGGTTCCGCGTTCACCAAAGCTTTCTGCCCAAACAGGCACGTTCGTCAACATTGCTTGAGCCATCAGCATGAAGCAGATGGGTTTCAGGGGAAAAATGGCACGATTCCTGTGCAGCATGATGAAAGTCCTTTCGGGTTTTTGTTGAGATGCAAGCTGCTGTAGCCTCGAAATCACTTTGCTCTGGCTTGGGGAGAGTTGCCGCAATGGCCTGCTGCACCACCGGTTTCAAGCACAGTGAGCTTCAAAAGAGATAATTGACCCTCACGTTGCCACTGAATCCTTTGCGCTGTCCCGCATAACCCAGTATCCCGGCATCAATGCGCAATCTGGTGTCGGGCGTGCTGCTCACTCCCAACTCAAAGACGCCGGTGTCACCTTTGAGCTCCGGACTGTCGATCCTGTAAGTGTGCACTTTGCCTGTGGCCTTGCCGTCGTATTCGTGTTCCCATGCTGCGCCGACGAGGAGGGTAAATTTGTCGTTCAGGGGGTGGTGGTAACGCCCCCCCAGACGGCTGCGCAGGGAGTCGATGGCGTCGAATTCATAGCGATCACCAAAGAGGGTTTTTCGGTCGCTTTGTTGATGTGTCCAGAAGATTTGGCCGTACAGTTCGGTTTGCCCGACCCGTTGCCCGATGCCCAGGTGGGCACCATAGTAAATCCGCTGACTGTCGTAGCGGGCGGCCACACCAAAGGCATCCTTGAGATCCCTGCTGCGATAGTCATAGTCAAGTTTACCACCGCGCAGGCTTGCTTCAAGATAGCGCTCGTCTGAAAACTCCTGGTGAGCCAGAAGACCCAAGCCGTAGTATTTGCTGTTGCCATCAGCCTTGACTTTGTCAGCCGACGGGAAGTTGTTGTAGCTGTCGTAGTCACCCCAGCCGGCCTCGATGAAGCCGCCGAGTGTCAGATTGCCAGCGCCGGTTTTGAGTTCGCTGCTGATGCCGCTGAGCAGGCTGCTGCCTTTGACGTTGACGTGCGAACCCGTGCGATATTTCGAGTTGCCGCCGGAAATACTGGCGAAACCTTGCCGACCTTGCCGGGCAGCGCTAATGGCCTGATACATGCCGGAGTTGGCAAGCAGGTCGCTGCCCTGATTGACGAAAGCCTGAGCACCCAGCCCGCCTTCGAGCAGGGATTTGGTTTGCGGGTTGAGTCCTGCCTTGGTGACATCGGCGTAAAGGTGGTTGGCATCGCTGCTGAGGGCGAAGTCGTATTGCAACGAAATGCCCTGCATGGCGGTAGTGGTGTTGGCAAGGCTGGGGTCGGTGATGAGATTACCGCCGCTGGTATGGATGAGAGTGACGCGATCGCCGGTCTTGAGGACGGGTGCGGCGCCAGCAGCGACGGCAACGCCGATTTGTGTGCCAGTGATATTGCTGTCTCCGCCTGCACTCAATGTGAGCACAGGAATGGTCGTTGTAACCGTCTGTGGCAGGTAGAAATGCAGTCGTTCAAAATTGGCAATGTTGAACACGGTAATGCCAGTAGTACGCATTTGCAGGGTATTGCCGGTACGGGCGTCGCTGCCGTTGGTACTGAAACCGCCTTGTAGCCGACTGGCAGTGCTGTCGAAAAGCGGAGAGCCACTGATCGAGATGGTGTTACCGGTAGCACTACCAAAGTTGCTGCGTCCCCCGATCACAACCCCGCTGATTTGCCCGCCGGTGATGGTGATGGTGTTGCCGCTGGCTGCACCAGGTGCGCCGTTCTGTATACTGGCGCTGTAGCCTCCATAAAGAGAGGCAAGCTGACCACCACTGACCGTCACGGTGTTTCCAGTCGCTGCTGCGTCCCTGCTATAACCGCCAACGATCGTGTTGACAGCTTGACCACCACTGATATCAACATGGTTATTGATGGCGTTTCCATTCTGACTGCTGCCGCCGTAGACTGAACCGGCCGCCATCCCGCCACGGATGAAAACCTGGTTATCGCTGACATTCCCGCTCAGGCTGTAAGCACCATAGACATTGCCTGTGACCTGTCCGGTGCCACCGAGGGAAACAATATTGCCGGTTGCATTGCCGGTGTCACCGCTTTCGCCACCCAAAACATCAGAGGAAACCGTGCCACCGCTGATGGCGACCCTGTTGGCAATTGCATCTGCATCACGGCTGTATCCGCCAGTGACGATACTGCTCACCGTACCGCCGCTGACGGTGACGCTGTTGTTGCTGACAGTACCCCCTGCGCTGGAATAGCCTCCAAAGAGGCTGATCCCTGCCGTGCCGCTACGCATGTCGACGCTATTGTTACGAATGTTACTGCTGTGACCGTAACCTCCATAAACTGTCGAGTTAACAGAAGCACTGCCTGAAATCACCACCCTGTTATTCTCGACCATGCCACTGACGCTCTGACCACCATACAACTGGCCACCTACACTACCGCCGCCGAGTTCTACAACATTCCCCGCGACCCGACCGGTAGCACTGTAGCCTCCGTTGAGATCGTAGGTGATCGTGCCACCGCTGACAGTG